>DATDYJ010000060.1:0-2453 GCA_035289025.1 archaeon | reverse complement strand
GAGACGTCCCTCGTACGAATAATAGATCGGGAGTTTGGCAACTATATTTGTCAGGACGACCTGAAAGTATGCGTTGTCCTGCTGATTTGAGCCGTCGAAAACCACGTTCATGACTGTAAGCTGCCGTCCTATGGCCTTGATCCCCTCAGGATTGTTCGTATTTACAAGAAGAGACTGGCGGATGTCATTTGAGAATGTATAGACCTGAGAACCGTGGCCCGGTATGACTACTTCAGTTACTGGCAATTCCTGAGTGCAGCCGGCTACAAGAACAGCTGCAAAAACCAAAGCTGTAATTATCAATTTTTTCATTTTACTACTTTGACGCAAATGTTAAAAAACTAACCTGATGTGAAATTTTGGAGCATTGTCACATCTTCTTTGCATCCCGAGAGAAGATGGGATCCAGATCGAGAGGTCAGTGTTCATCTTAGATGATATGTTCCTAATATCCTAGGATAAAACCCGAACGCCGGTTTTGCGGAGAAGAGAAGTCTTTTCCGAGCTTCCGGCAAACTTTGCTTTTCGGGCAGTCAACGGCCTATTTTGTGACTTCCCTTATCAGCACGGTTGCGTAAGAGCCCTTTGGCAACTCGAACTCCACTCTCAGCGTGTCGCCGTCAATAGAATAGGCAAGTATTTTCGGTTTTATGAACGCCGCCCTTGTTGAACCTTCGCACTTCATGCTCAATTCGCGTATTTCGAAATTGCCTGTCTGCAGACCGTCTTTATCGAGAAATTTCTTTGTGGCGGAGTCCAGTTTTGTGTTATAGCCGACTATGGGGATCATGTCGAATGCCTTGCCTTTTTTTACATATTCGTCGACCATCTGATTGAAAATATAGGACTGATAGGCGTGGATGAAGAACTTCAGCATTTTTTTGTCGACAGAATCAAGGGAAACATATCGTCGTTTCGTTTGGCTGTTGATAAGATCAAGCGCCTCGCTATTCTTTCGCTGAAGAATAAATTTCCCTATCCTGTGGTTGTCCATGTTTTTCCCGAACCGCTGCGGGCCGAAATAGTTTGGCAGACCATTGGATAGCTGCTGCAATGTTTTCTCTACGTTCTCTGGTTTCTTGCAGCCGTGCAGAGTAATTACGAACTTGTTTCCCTCAAGCTCGCCCACCTGCATCATCTTATTGATCATGGAAACGTACACGAGCTCGAACTTACTGGTTTTTATCGCCCTGAAACTCTCTTTTCTTATTGTAACGTACTGCGATGTAACGGCGAACTTGTCCTTGAGGCCTGCGTAGCCTATATCATTCCTGTTTATTTTTAACTCTTTCAGTATAATTTTTATAGCATCAGGCGTTGTCATGCCCTTCTTTTTTAGCATGGCAAGGACATAGGGGCCGTCAACTGGCTTCATTCCTGAGTCGCTTCGCGCATATTTAGAAAAAAACTTTCTCAATGGAATCTCTTCGACAATGAAGTCCTCCTCGCTAATGAGAGAGCCGCCCGTGCCCCTGGATTTTGTCCAGTAAACCATAAGGAAAGGTTTTGTCGTATACGTTAAAAAGCAGATCTGTCAGAAGAAGGCATCAGCTGCTGTGATACGCGTAGTGGTTTTTTGGTCTCTTCATCACGAAGTATGCAACTGCACCTATTATCAGGACGGCCAGTATTACGAGGTAAATATAATTCATGCCGCCTGGCGCCTGTCCCGGGGTTGGCTGTGTCGTAGGCTGTCCGGGTTCGGATGGCTGCTCCGGTGATGGTTGTGGCCCAGGTGCTGGTTCAGCAGCCACTTTTTCTCCTGTTATTGCAAAAATAGAAAAGCCAGGTGTTGTTGACTCGTATTCGACTTCGCTGGAAGATTCTCCTACCTGAACCGTTTGGAGATTTTCCCAGATTGTTGTAAATCTCTTAAGCACAATATCAGAAGCTGAAAAGCCATTGGACGTCAGCCAAGACTTCGTGACGTTGAACCGTATCTTTGCGGATTTAATGTTGCTGTTACTCAAGTTCTCTTTTGAAATATTGAGCCACTGGTACACTGTTCCTGTTGCTTCTTGCGTCACGGATGCAGGCTTGCCGTCAAGCTTTATAACCGTTATCTTGACATTCTGTGCCGGATTTATAACTTCTATAATTATTTGCTTCAATCCTATCGACGCGTTATTTATTTTCATTATAGACGCGGCGCCAGGGGTGATCTTTGTGAATACCTGGGAATGACCCGGCGCTGAACCGCTGCTTCCGCCGCCTCCTCCACCGCCACCAGAAGAGCCACCGCCCCCACCAGAAGAGCCGCCACCGCTTGAGGCCGTAGAAGTGCACGTGCCGATAGAGCCTGCAACGTTGCAGTCCTCGCTAGCGCCCCCGCACGCGGAGTTGCAGCAGTAACTATCGGTGCAGAAGCCGCTCGTGCATGCCACTGTTGTAATGCATGACACACCATTTGACGACTTGTTGACGGAAAGATTGAAACCGGTCGTAATTATGTT
>DATDYJ010000059.1:0-2303 GCA_035289025.1 archaeon | reverse complement strand
TCACACAATTCAGCACGCAGATAGCGTGGGCGTCTGTTGCAATAATGATCGCAGGTTACATGTTCTACAAGTTCTGCGAAGCCGGAAAATGAATAATGATACCTGTTATTTAGAAATAGTGTTTTTTAATAATGTCATATATCTGCTTCACGGATTTTCCTGTTACGTCAATTTTGTCCCCATTGTCTCTGGATAATTTGCTGTAAACTTCCCGGATAGCCTTCTCATTATATCCTTTTCTTTTTCTCTGGGTGTTATTTCTGACACATTGTTCAACGGGTGCCTGCAAAAGAATTCTTACTGCAGTATAATTGTTTTTTCTAAGCAATGGGATTAGTTTTCTAAGATATTTATTTGGAATCGCTTCAATAACGATGTTGTGTCTGTGCTTGATCAATTCTACCGCGTAGATATATGCTATGTACTCACCGATAGCTGTTCTTTCCTTAGATCGTTCGTGTGAAAACAGCCATTTGAATTCGTCGGCATCACAATGCTTGTAGTTATAGTTTTTGCAGATCAAAGAAGATACAGTGCTCTTCCCGACGCCTGAAGGTCCCTGCATTATTATAGCTCTTCTCATTCATATCACTTCACAAAAATCTTCGCGAAGATCGGCGTTATTATCGTCGTGGCTATTATTGCAAAGACCATCGATGTGTAAACAGATGTGGTTATGCCTGCCGCTACTATTACAAGCAGTTGTAGTATACCTACGTTGTCCTCGCCGCGCGGCATCATTGCTATCCCCATCAGCTTGGCATCACTCCAGCTGAGACCCGTCAGTCTGGAAACAAGCCCGCACCCGACGAATTTTGCCGCCATCGCGACAGATACTATTGTTATTATGAAAAATACATTCAGGCCCGAAAAGACAAGCAGCGTGCCGACGGACGCGTAAAAAACCGGGAGAAGGAAGCCGTAGGATATTGTGGCAACTTTTGGCGCTATCACCGGGTCCGCGAAATGGCTGTTCGATATAGCCATGCCGGCGAGGAATGCGCCGGCGGCGAGGCTGATCCCGATGTTATTCGTGAAAAAGGAAAGCAGGAGCATTATCGCAACCGGGATCGTGAAAAGCATGTACTCGTCACTGAGCACGTGCAGCCTGTTGACGACCTTTACCATGGCTTTCGATCCCGCAGTCAGTATGAAGAAGTAGAAACCCAGCGCCACCAGCAGGACGGAGAACAGGGAGAAGAACGACACGGTGGCATGGACGTACATGCGGAACAGGGCAAGCGCCATTATACCGAGCACGTCGTCGGCAATTGATGTCGCTATTATCAGTTTGCCGATCTTCGTGTCGAATTTCTTTATCTTTATCAGCAGCAGGAAAAGGGCGCCGTTGCTCGTTGATATTACGACCGTCCCTATTGCAATCGCAGTCAGCCAGTCATTGAAAAATATCATGCCCACCATGAGGCCGAGCACGAACGAGAAGACGCCTCCTGCGATCCCGAGAAGCGTTGCCTTGTAAACGTTATCCCGTATATCATCCAGCCTGACGCCCATGCCCGCTATGAACATGAGGAAAATTATCCCGAGCGTCATGAAACCGCCGAGAAAATCCCCGAGAACCACCCACCCGAGCAGCGGGCCGAGTATTATGCCGGCAAGTATCTCGCCTACCAGAGAGGCAACACCGAAACGCTCGAACAGATTGCCGAGAAGCTTTGCAAAAAGAAGCATCAGCGCCAGAGAAAGTAAAATCTGTTCCATGCTAACCACTTTGCACCAATTCAAATAAAGGTTTGCAGACTAACGTATGCAATCTAATTGTAAGGCGTTCTTACAATAAAGATTTGCACATTACGCGCGTACTGGAATTCTGATTCTTAAGATGTTTCTTGTTATTATCTAATCAGGTCTCTATGAAAGTTAGAGTCGGCGCAAGGGGTAACGTACTGGAATCAAAGAAAGGGTTCTTCGAGCATCAAGAACTGATAAAGCCGTGCAATATATTCTCAGACGATAAAAGGTATATTGCGGCAATGGATTTTGGCAGGAGGGTAGTTTTTATCGAATATGTGATGCGCGAAGGCACGAACGACATTTACAAAAGACGCGAATGGCACATGGGTTCCAGAGACGATGATGTGTACACACTTACTAAGATGTACTGTTATCACAGCATGAGAATGCCTGATGAATTCAGCCAGTCAATAGCACGGTTTGACGCGGGTCTATGAATTTTTATCGATTTTAAAAACTTTAAATATGTTGGTCAACATACACAGTTGTATGTCTGATAACCAACATAACATTGTACGGATTGAGCCTCCTTCTGAAAAAGAGATATT
>DATDYJ010000058.1:0-11453 GCA_035289025.1 archaeon | reverse complement strand
TTCATTATATACTATTAGCCAGAGTGGTATATAAAGTTATCTGTTTTTGTTATTTAGTAGTAGTTACAGTATTGTCTTACACGACTTACTTCTTAACTACTTTTTAAATAAATCATTAGAAACTAGTCCTATGCTCATCGTAATAACAGGCACGCCGGGAACAGGAAAGACAGCTGTTGCTGCCGTACTGAAAGAGAAACTGAGTGCGCACGTCATCGATATCGACTACCTTGTCAAGAAATACAAGATAAAGTCGCATCTCGACAAAAAGAGAAAGTCAAAGATCATTGACGAGCATGAGCTGGCTGTAGCGGCGGAAAAGGAGAACAGGAAAGGCGAGATAGTCGTGTTCGAGGGGCTTATGTCTCACTTCGCGCGGGCGGACCTGACAGTAATATTGCGTACCGAGCCTCACGTGCTCCACAAACGGCTGCAGGAAAGAGAGTGGCACAAGCCGAAGATAAAGGAAAATATAGAGGCTGAGGTAATAGACTCGATCGCAACTGAGTGCGTGGACAAAAAGAATGTCGTAGAGCTTGATACGACGGAAAACAAGCCCGAAGATATCGCGGACATAATCGCAAGCATATTAAATAACTATTCCCTACAAAAGAGATATTTGCCCGGACGCATAGACTGGTCCGAGCATTACGTGAAATACCTCAGGGGATAAAAAATGGGTCTTGGAAAACTCCGCTTCGCTATGTTTGCTACTTTTGTACTGTTATTCGGCACAGTCCTTGCGCTGACAGGCGTTGTCGTGTGGATAGTTGCGCCGGGACTTTACGGAGCATCCGTGTACGGGCTGATTATTTTTCTTCTCGGATTAACCGTTGGAATAACTCTTCTGCA
This sequence comes from archaeon, assembly GCA_035289025.1. Lineage (GTDB taxonomy): Archaea > Aenigmatarchaeota > Aenigmatarchaeia > GW2011-AR5 > GW2011-AR5 > GW2011-AR5. The sequence continues at coordinate 10,601 of DATDYJ010000058.1, read as the reverse complement.
GTTCCTTATCGGGCCGTTCATAATACGCGCGTTCACTAACATGAAGGAAATGGACGCGCACCAATATAAGTGGATACACGACATGGTCGACGACATCGTGAAAAAAGGCGGGCTGAAGAAGAAGCCTAAATTATATTTAGTCAACGACGGAACGCCCAATGCGTTCGCGTTCGGCTGGGGAAAGAATCATGCACACATAGCGGTGCACACCGGCCTGATAGAGATGCTCAATAAGGACGAGATAAAGGCAGTGCTTGCGCATGAAGTCGGGCACGTGAAGCATAACGACATAGTGCTGATAACCGTGGCCTCGATGGTGCCCGTCTTTGTATATTATGTCGTAATTGCAGTCGGGTCGATCGCCGCAAGGCGCGATGACGACAACGCCCTTTCAGGCATATTCATATTCATAGGCGCGTACATTGCGCAGTTCTTCACGTACCTCATCGTGCTGTATCTCAGCAGGACGCGCGAATATTACGCCGACGCTTTCGGGGCCGCGGCAACATCGCCAAAGGACATGCGCACGGCGCTGGCGAAAATAGCTTACGGCTTCCCGCTTATCTCGCGGACAAAAGCAAAGAAATACGAGAAGATGCGGGCATTCTACATAGCAGACCCGATAGCTGCTGTAAGCGAGCGTGACAAGAGGCTGTCAAAGGACCTGGAGAAATCCATAGAGAAACGGGCAAGGGAAGGGCCGCACCTTGACACTGCTAAGGAGATAGAGGACGCGATGAACTGGGAGAGGCAGCGCGCGGCCGCCAAGATGCTGAACATATTCTCGACGCACCCGCTTACGTGCAAGAGAATAGACGCGATTTATGAGCTGGAAAAGGAAGGCAAAATGGATCCGAGAAGCATCTAGTCTTTTAAATATATCTGTGCAAGAAAGTAAAGTAATAATTGAAGATTAGGTTTGCAAGATCCCCTGTTCTTTCCATGTCTGAAAGACGGGGACTCAGGAAAGCTTTGCTTTCCTCGAGTTGGGGTTGATCCAGACCTTTTCTTACAAGAAAAGGGATGGATAATGGCAAAGAAACTACCAGAAGCGCTTGCGAAGAGAATGTTTACGAATATGTATATCTGCGTGAAGTGCAACGCCCGCAATCGTGTATCAAGCGAGAAGATAAAGAAAGGCGGCGTGAAGTGCAGGCGATGCAACTGCACCAAACTGAGGCCGAAGGCAAAGGAACGCAGAGGACAGAAAGCATAATACCGATCTTTTCTTTTACAAAGAAAAGCTAGGTTTCCCAAAAGAAACATATTATATTTGTGGCTCGCTGCGCTCGCAAATTCTTTTTAACCAAAGACGTGCAATTAATCACATGGAGAAAAATATCACTATCGTCGCGGGTCTGATGGTTGTTGCCGTCTGGGCGGCTACTATTGTTGCACGCGGCGGTTTTGTTCCTTCTGTGCCCACGCTTATCGGCATGGCTGCCGTGTTTCTCATATATTACGGCGGCTCGACCTGCAGTAAGAAAGAGGGGAATGCATTGGCATTTGCCATGGTGGCTGCCGGCGTGGCAGTGTCGTATTTTGTGAATGCAAGCGTATTCGCCGTTTCAACAATAATTGCGGCGCTGCTGATGGTGTACTCGCTGAAAATACGCAGAACGATGATACTTGGCAACCTTGTCCGAAGCGGTGCCGTGGCTCTTGCTTTTGTCTGCGGCGGCCTGGTATACAACAACCTGATGATGCCACTTGCGGTTCTGATATTCTTCACTGTCACAGGCCTTGAGGTGTATATGACTATTGACGATGCAATATCCGACCACAAGTACAACGAGCACAGCACGGCGATAAAACTGGGTGTAATCCAGACAAGACTTCTTGGAAACATCTTCCTGACCATTGCAATAATATACAGCTTTCTGCCATTCTTTCTGGGCGCAGGCAGGACGTATCTTTTCTTTGCGATAATTGCCGATGTGCTTTTCATAGTGGCGTGCATAGCACCCGCCAGATACAGCTCCAAAATGATACAAGTCGGCATCGCGCTGACCGTAATCGCTTTTGCCGCCGGAGTTGTGTAAATGAAAAAGGTTTATTTCAATACAACCCAGAATCACGGGCTATGCGGAGTCTTTTCCGGCAGAGGCAGTGCAGTTATCATATACTGCCACGGCTGGACAGGTGACAAGAACAGCAGAACGGTGGCTGCGCTGAAGAACAAGTTAAACGGGTTTACATTCTTCAGCTTTGATTTCTACGGTCATGGCGAAAGCAGCGGCCAGATAGGAGACATGACTGTAAAAGAGGGTATTGAGGATGTAATGGCGGCAGCTAAATGTGTGAAGTCTCTGGGATATGCAAAAATAGTCCTTGTAGGGTCGAGTTTCGGGGGTCTTTGCGCCGTGCTCGCAGCAAAAAAAGTGAAACCCGCAGCACTAGTACTAAAATCACCTGTATCTTTATACAAAGAAAATATGCTGAACAACAAGGGGAAAGAATTCATAAAAAGCTACAAAATATACAATGCTCACAAGGCTGCAAAGTACGTAAAATGTCCCGTTTTGATATTTCACGGCGACAGAGACGAAAGAGTTCCATTGGAGCAGAGTAAAAGACTTGCAAGAGAACTGAAAAATTCCGAGTTGGTGGTTGTAAAAGGCATGAAGCATGACTATACAAAACGGAACCTCGCCGCAATGGCGAACGAAACAGGAAAATTTCTCGAACAAATAAAACTATAAATACAAATACAACATAGTGAGCATCATGGGAAAGATACAGGACTACATCGTAAAGAACAACATCAAGCCGAAGGAATGCGGCTACCACACTATGCGGGACACAAAGAATGCCAAGGGCGAGCCTACGGGTAAAATAAGAGTTCTGGTTCCACCGCATAGCACGACCGCGATGGTCGAATACACGTGTCCTGAGTGCAAGCACGCTGGATACGAGGAGCAGGAGTGGAAGAGGCCGTTCAAGATGAAGTGCGGCAAGTGCGGCTTCCTGATGACAGTACCGAAGATGAAGCAGGAAGCAAAAAGAGATGCGAAGAACGCCAAAAAGTAATTATTTTTACACTTTAACACATTCTGTTATTACTGCAACATTACCGTGCCAATACAGAAGGCGCTCTTAGTGAAATGGCATATGCCCATTTGCCATGCTCGTCATTATAAAACTTGGCAGAAAATTCCGCTGGCACAAAAACCTTGTATTTCAGCGGACTATCATTGTCAATAACATAGACGCCGCATACCATGCCGTTTTTTTTCGGCTTTTCCACCCTCATATAAAACCTTCCTGGGTTTTTGTACGTATTGAAAAAGCGCCCCAAGGAAAGCGGTTCATTGGATTTTTCCCTTGATAAAAACTCTATCGACGGTTCTCTTATATCGCCAATTTTAGTAACTCCGTCATGATGAACAGCAAACGGAGCGGAGAAGTGACTGAACGTGTCGTCTGCGGCGCTGTACACAGCACGGTCGTCAGATTTCATAAAATATCTTATTCGTGTATTATCGCTTCCCGGCGGGAGAGTTTCCACGCGGACTGCTGACCTGTGACGGCGATTCGTTCCCATCGTTTTATCATCATAGAAACGTATTAATCTCTTTTCTTCAGCATTTTATGCAGCGTCTCTATGTTCCTGTCGCATACGAAGTCGTGGTGGCGAAAGCCGCCTTTCATCGATTCTGGTATGTGCAGCAATTCGTGTATAATCGTTTTGTTCTGCTCGTCTTCGTGCAGCTTGTCGAACTGCTCTGAAATGACTTCTATTATATAATGAGCCTTCATGTTGAGCGCAGCCTGAAGGATGCGCGGGAAAGCGTGACAACGGGCAAGCGTTCGGCGCGACTGGCTGCCCGTGCTCCTGACAAAGCGGATGCGCGTGAAATCGCGCTTCATTTCGATCTTTGCTGCTATCTTTACAGCCCGCTGCTCGATGTCGGGAGCGGGATGATATTTTATCATGCTGCTGATTGGTGTAAAAAGAATTTATAGTGTACCTACTAAACTTCTGGCCTTATTGTCAATGTTTTCGAGCTGGGCCACGAGCTGTTCGTGTGTCAGAATTTTTTCTGTATCGAGGAAGCCGGAGAAACCGACGCTGCCTTTCTGGAGGATTTTTTCCAGCCGTTTTTTATCGACGTAAACAGGCTTTATCTTTCCTTTATCGACAAGGTCCTGAATAACACGTGTCACGAAAACGAACTGCATATCGTATTTCAGTGCTGCAAGATACGACTCGCCGAAGATACCGTAGAATGTTTTGTACATGTCACTGACAGTCATTTTCCCGAGGTCTCCGATCTGCTCTTTCCAGCATCTGCAGGCCGTGCTCGATGCTATTTTTATATCGTTTTTACCTGAGGATGCCTGTATAAATCCGGAGCCCGTAACCGGAAAACTCCTGCAGATAGTCGGTCGGTCGCTATAAATCGTGCAATCGTTTCCGGAAAGAAACGGGCAGTCGTTGTGATCCAGATTCCACATAACAACAACAGGGCGGTCCTTATGGTCTATTGCAACCCACAAAGGCTTCACACTTATGTACCTGCCTGTTTCTTTTGCAATATCCTTCATTTTTCCTATTTCCCAGTCAAATACAGGCAGCGCGATATTTGCGGGGTCTGTCGCAAGGTTAAGGACGCCGACAGAAGCAAACTTTTCGGCACGTTCTTTTGACGCATTTTTCAGGTTGCGGCAGCAGTCGGCGTAGCCCTTGCATTCGAATTTCATAAGGAATCGTTTCCATTAAGAATATTAAAGTTTGTCATTCCTATTGGTAGCAATGCCACGTTAGCTACAAATCCTTTTTCTTGAAAGAAAAAGTCTTTGTATGCCCAAAAAGAACTATTACAAATGCCACGTTAGCTCAGTTGGTAGAGCGTTACCTTGGTAAGGTAAAGGCCCTGAGTTCGACTCTCAGACGTGGCTTTGAACTGTAAGTTCAAATCCGGCTGGCCACCGACTGGCAAAGCATATGTGTCCGGTGGATTTGAATATCAGTCGGCTGGCTCAGACGTGGCTCTTATGAAAATTATTCGAAAAATAAGGTATTATTTAATTTACTACCTTCTTGGTGTATAAAGCGGCTGACATGAAAGTGCGTTGGTGTGTCAGCGCTTTATTTGGAGACATTATTTTGCAACAAATAATGTCATCCAATATAGGACAGCCTATACGTTTAAATACTTTCGGCACTGAAAAGTCTAGGTGGTTATATGGAAAAATTTATTGAGAGTCTTAACTGGCGATATGCCACGAAGAAATTTGACACGGACAAAAAGGTCAGCGAGTCTGATGTCAACGATCTTATTGAATCGCTGCGGCTTGCGCCATCTTCCTTTGGCCTGCAACCGTGGAAGTTTATTGTAGTCACGGACAGGAAAATCAGGGAGCAGCTAAAGGAGCACGCCTACAACCAGGCGCAGATAACAGACGCGTCACATTTAATAGTCCTATGTGTTCGTACAGATGTTGACGAGGCGCACGTAGACAAGTTTGTGGAATCTATCGCAAAAACCCGCGGCGTTTCAAAAGAGTCTCTGAATGATTATGCCCAGATTATGACCGGTTCAGTAAAATCACGAAGTGAACACCATGTAACTGAATGGTCAAGAAGGCAGGTCTATATAGCACTCGGATTTCTGATATTTGCAGCTTCTATGAAACGCATCGACTCGTGCCCGATGGAGGGCTTTGACAGCGCAAAATTTGACGAGATACTCGGCCTAAAGAAAGAAAACCTTTCTTCTGTGGTTTTGTGCCCTGTCGGATACCGCTCAAAGGACGACGGTTACGCGCAGGCGAAGAAAGTACGCTTCAGCAAAAACGATGTGATAGGGTTCAGATGATTCTGTCATTAAATGCTTTTGCGTCAGAGCCTGATAATGGAATACACAAATATCGATGCGTACATACCAATAGACAAGACCGACACAATAAATAAAATGCTTATGGACTTGTTTTATGGAAGGGCATCAGATGCTATAGCTTTTGTTACCAATTATGAACCACAAGATGAACTGCCACAGGACGTAAAATACGCAGGACTTGCGCTGCAGGACTGGATCGCAGGCGAACCTGTTCGCGTCGGCCAGGCAGGAAAACTTATAAGGTCGCTTTCATTCTACTCGTGGAATTTGGGGACATCAAAGGACTTCATAAGAGAAGGCACGCTTGATAATAGATATATTTGCAATGATCCTCGAATCATAACTTATTCACAGAGGCAACTTCTTGAATTAAAAGACGAGACAACACAGTTTGCAAGCGCAAAGGTACTACTTGGCGATCATGAGAGACTGACTGATGCTCCGTTCAAGCTAGTGCAGGCTTACGACTCGTTTGATGAATGGCATTGTGCCAGAAGGGATGGAAAAATGTGGTCAACAAAAAGCGACATAACTCTTGAGAGACAGGCTCATGCAATGATAGAATATGTTCTCACAGGTGACACAGATTTTCCGCTCGTTCATCCTGAAGACTACTGCGTCGGAAGATCGATGGGAAAAATCACTCCTGAAGAGGGTCTTATACGGTGGAAAAGATTGCAGAACCAGGAAAGCAAAAGAATAGACGCAACTGAAGTAGCTCTGACAGAGGCTGGATCTGGACTGCCTATAACGCCGCGTGATCACAGGGTAATCATGGGCGGGGTGCTTAGACAGATCAAACTCGGCGAACCGATAAATGCCGTTTACATGCACGAAGTCGGGAAAAGCTGGCCGCAGTTCCCGAAGTTCGCAGAATATCTGGACCAATTAAGGCATTAAATTCTATACAATGTGATATTTACTATGAAAGAAAAAGCAACGTTCGCCGCGGGCTGCTTCTGGCACGTCGAGGCTGCATTCCGAAGAGTGAAGGGCGTGATAAGCGCGACGTCCGGATACACCGGCGGTTCTACGGAGAAGCCGAGCTACGAGGATGTCTGTTCGGACAAGACTGGCCACGCAGAGGCCGTGCTCGTAGAATTTGACCCGACGCAAATCACTTACAGCAATTTGCTGAAGACGTTCTGGAGAGTACATGATCCGACACAGTTGAACAGGCAGGGGAATGACGTCGGCAGCCAGTACAGGTCTGTAATATATTATCACAATGACGCGCAGGAGAAAGCTGCGATAGATGCCGTGAAAAAAGAACAAGAAAAACACGGCAAGCCAGTAGCCACCAAGATAGTAAAAGCATCAAAATTCTGGCCTGCCGAAGAGTACCATCAGAATTACTTCGGCAAGCACGGGAAAGTTTGCGGAATTTAAGAATGCTTCTTTTCATATTTTACTATGATTGATTTCTTTAGCATTCTGCTTCACATGGATCAGTACCTGACATCTATTGTCGGTACATACGGCATTCTTGTTTATGCCATACTTTTTGCGATAATATTCCTTGAGACCGGGCTGGTAGTTACGCCGTTTCTTCCCGGCGACAGCCTGATATTTGTGGCCGGAGCGCTTGCCGCCGCGGGTTTGCTGGGTTTTACACCGTTACTCGTAGTGATGGTAATAGCTGCCATACTTGGTGATACGGCAAACTACTGGATAGGTCACAAGCTTGGGAGAAAGGCTTCTGAAGGCAAGGTAAGATTCATCAGTAAGAAGCACGTGGACAGGTCTATGAAGTTCTATAAAAAATACGGCAAGAAGACCATTGTCATGGCGAGGTTCGTGCCGATTATACGCACGTTCGCGCCGTTTGTTGCCGGCATTGCAAAGATGGACTACAGGAGTTTTCTCTCGTATAATGTCGTCGGTGGGATCGCATGGGTCTCTGCATTCTTAGCAGCCGGTTATTTTTTTGGGAACCTCGATATAGTAAAAAATAACTTGTCGGCTGTAATAATCAGTATAATCGTAATAACCCTTATACCGCCGTTCGTAGAGCTTTTCAGGTCAAGAAAATGACTACTTCTTTCTGATGAATTTATAGAAGTCTTCCATAAACTCCTCTCTTCCGTCGTACGTCGAGAACTTTTCGTTCAGTTTCTTTAGCTGCAGCTTCTTGGCTTTCATGTATTTCATCAGCAGCGCCGGAGTGAATTTCTTCTTCTCGGGCGACCTCAACGGCAGCATATTCCTTATGGAAGTGTAATAGTAAATTGCAGCAGCTACGTCGCGCGGCGTCGCTTTCTTTATCTTCTTTGCCACCGCATCTGCTATTTCCACTGCTTTTTTCATGAAGTACTTCTCGTCGTCGTAGAACTGGTAATAACCGAATACTTCGTTGACGAAGTTCTTCGTCTGCCAGCTGGGCGCGATGAAGTCCGGGGCAAAGCCTACAGACTGGAGCCAGAGTATTATCTTAGTGTACCGCACGCCTGACACGTCCTGGTCGTTCACAAGGTCCTCTATGAACGCCAGCGTGCGCTCCCTGGTGTTAAGCGTATTTTCCAGGAACTTTGGGTCAACTGTATTGCGCGCAAAGAATCGTGCGCCGCCCTTGACCGTAGCCGACGTGCGGAACAGCTCCTTCAGGAACTCCTGCAGCATCGTCTTTGTGTCTTCGTCCTGCGCACGTGCCGCGCGCTCCTCGACAACGCGCTTGACTTCGTCGCGCCAGTCCTCGCCGTCCGTTTTTAGCACATAATCAAGCGCAGTTTGGCTCTTCAGCATTTTCATCATAAAATTTATGTCCGGCTCGCCGCGCTTGCCGCCCATAAAGACTATGTACAGAAATTTATCCCAGATATCATCACGTGTTTTTGGCTTATCCGGCCGCTCCTTTCCAGTCAGCGCCACAAGCTCCTCGAATCCTGTCGGCAGTTTCATAGTCACAAGATTGTTCGCGCATATTATTATATTAAAAGAACCGTCCTGTACACTGGTTTTAATATGTTCAAAGCTGTCTATTACAATGTCGGATGAATTTCTTGAGGTAAAGCGGCTTGTAATAGAAGAACTGGTCAGCCAGATAGACGGCAAGAAGGAGATTGCGAAGGAGTTCGGCCTGACAGCGGAAAGGCTGGATGAACTCGTGGTAAAACTGGCCGACAAATGGCTTACAAATCCGGATTTCGTCGTAATGCTTGCAACAGTACTCGGCATCTCGATGCCCAGAAGAGGAAAGGAAAAAAGAGCGCGGTATATAGGGTGACTTGCAAATCCAGCTTAAATCATTTTCTAATATGCTAGAAAGATGAAAAATGTAAGACTGAACGCTCTCAACATGGATGTTTCTGTTGCAAACAATGTTTTTTACTTTGATGAAGGCTACGTACAAGATCTAAAGCCTAAACTAGATTTTCTCAAATGGAAGCATGGAATTGGAGAATATCCAGTACCCAACAATGCATTTGGCCATATGGTGTGTGCAGACTCCGGTCAAGGCTCATTCTTTTATGTGTTTTATCTGAAAAGCCAAGATGGGTGGACTGATATAAGAGTCAGAGCGCACGAAGAGACGCACGCACTAGATAAAATGGCCGGGCTACAGCAGCTTAATGGTAGAATACGAGCAAGTGGATTTAATGTAAATCTTCCCGACTACGACTATGAAACAAGAGCATGTATAGGCGGATGGTATTCTCTTGTTGTATGGGGACAGGATCTAAAACCGTATGGAACAATGAACCAAGATGATATTAGAGCTTATGAGATTCTTCGGCAATCTAGGAACGGATTTAAGGTATGATATCAAGTTACGATTACTTCTGGTGATATTTCTATGGAAGAAGAGGAAATGTTTTGCAATAATTGCGGACGCAAGATGAAGAAACGTACCGTAAAAAATCCCATGGGCTCGTGGGATACATGGGACTGCCCGTTCTGCCATCCCTAATTTTAATAGTTACTGCATTAACTATATTCTATGGTATTTGATTTTGCGGCCATGGCCGGAGCAATGATGGGTATCATGGTATTTGTTTTTCTGATTATTGCAGCATTTGCTGTATTCGTTATATGGACGCTGGTTGATATGCTGACGTCAAAAAACGATCCGTCGTGGAAAATATTATGGCTGCTTGTCATAGTACTTCTACCGCTTCTGGGTTCTGTGCTTTATTATTTCATAGGTAGGGGCCAGAAAGCCGCTAAGAAAAAAACCGCTAGAAAAGCCTGAAATTCGGGGCAAGTTTGTTCAGCCTGTCGGAATCCTCGGGGCCGACCACAAGCACAGTTTCATTATCCATGTTCTTTGCAAGCAGAAAGTGTTTCATGCCAAATTTCTGTGCGGCCTGCAGAAGCGCCCACAGCGCCTGAACGTCGATAACATGAACCGGAACTATATCAAATTCCTTATTGCCCAGCAAGCCGATTTTCCTGTACGCACCCAATACGGCATCTGAGGTCAGCTTAACAACTTTCGCCGGATCTTTTTCCAGACCAGCCACAAATATTACTGCCATTTTTTGCATCTGAATAGTTGAACAGTATCTTAAAAAAGCTGCAAACAATATTTATTATGGTCTCAGTGCAGGTGCAGGTTCTTGGGCCGATTGAAAGCAGCGGATGCTCGTACCACTGGATAACCGTCGGCGTCATCGAGAACCCGAAGAGTATTGATTTCGACTTTCTGCGTCAAGCTGCGGCAGACATGATAAACTGCCGTGAATACAAGCCGCAGATAAACGCGGCGCGCCTGAAAATAATCAGCGGCAACGACCAGATGAAAGTGACTTTCATGGATCT
>DATDYJ010000057.1:0-23809 GCA_035289025.1 archaeon | reverse complement strand
TCAAAGCTTAAAAAGTTATATATACGGCTTCTGTCAATAGTTTATTTGATACTAATGGGAGATTTGCTTGAATTCTACGGCACCAACTGCCCGCACTGTGTTAAGATGGCACCGCTTATCGAGCGGCTGGAAGAGCAAGGAATGAAACTTGAGCGCTACGAGGTATGGCATAACGCACAGAATGCCGAGATGCTCAAAAAGTTCGACAAGGGTTTTTGTGGCGGTGTGCCTTTCTTCTTCAACAAAAAGAGCGGCAAATGGATATGCGGCTCAACGACGTGGGACAAGTTCCTTGCATGGGCTCAAGGGAAATAAGCTACATTACTATTTCTCTTTGTGCCATTTCAGGCGACTTTTTTGATATGTCAATGAAGAAGTCCCTGCAGTCAGCGGAGCAGAAATCAAATCCCGAATAAATTATTCCGCTTTCGTATTTCATGCCGCACATCTTGCAGATGCGCTGGCCATTCATTTTTTTGCCGCAGACAAGGCAATCGTCTTCCATGCTATCCACCGCAGCCGCAGCCGCCTCCGCCTGATCCACAAGACCCTGATGTTGGAATGTCCTGCGCCACGGTGTTAACCGCCGTCACAACACCGCTTTCGTCCTCAACTACTATCTGTCCTTTTCCCATGCCCATGTAGCAGGAGAAACCGAAAGTTCCCGCTTTGTCCGGCGTGAACTCGATCTTGTTATCGCCGGCGCTCACGACTTTTCTGACATTAAATACAGGTATTTGTATGGCCCTGTAGCAGCCGCGAACGCTGTTCGTATCAACCTCTAAAACAGCCGGCACGCCTTTTTTCAGACGTATAGGATTTGGATAATACGTGCCTCCCTGTATTGTCACTGTTACTGTCTGTTTTCCTGCCTGCAGCTGAAATGACGGCGCAGCTGCCTGGGCAGACGGAGCGGCAACAGCCTGACCTGTGATACGGTTATTTTGCGGTGTATCCGCATTTACAAGCACTGCCTGGACTGCGAAAATAAAAATCGATATCATAAAAACAGCCCCGATCAAAGTCAGTACATGACTTTTTTTCATAACAACCGAATCTTTTGCCGCCGAATCTTGCTCCATTTGTTTCACCTCATTTTTAGTATGCTACAAGTAACGCTGACTTCGGTCCATAGACCATTATGAATGTTGTAAGTATTGCCAGCATGAACAAAAGCGTTATGTAAGAGAACATCTCATATCTGTCTTTTGTCGGAATAGTATCACGATGCTCCACGCTCTCTTTGTATATCATTACGCTCATGCCTGCCATTATGACAATTATGCTTCCGATCAGAATCGGCATGAATATCGCCAGATTATCATTGAGCATCATAACGGTTGTCATTGCACCCATGAGTCCGCCCATCAGACCTGCCATTAAGCCCTCCATGACGGACATTATTCCGCAGTTCCTGGCGCACCATGCCCCGGAAAACATTCCCGTAAACATTCCATAGACGGAGCCCATGAACATCCCGTTCGTTGCCCCTATTATCGCACCGAGCAAAAATCCGACCATCATCCCGACCGTCATGCCGACCATCATTCCCATTGAACAGTCGAAGGTATGCCTATAGGATTTTATGTGCCAGATGCCTACGCCTATCACTGTGACAGATATCGCTGTATATAACATGTACAGGCCGTACTTTGCTCCAAAGTTCGGAATCAGCCTGAAGTACCCAAGATAGAGCACGTACATGGCAGCCGCTATTATTATGAATGCAATGGCGCCGACCTTTACCATCTGCTTTTCTGTCTGCATTTTTTTGCTATTTGATTTCCTGTCCCTTGCTGGCGTGTTCTTTTCATCGCCGTTTTCTTCTTCATCGTCTACAATTCTTATTCTCATTAATCAATTTCATGAAAGAAACAGCATATAAGGCATTGTATGAAACTAGTTTCATTACGGAAATCCTGTAACATTCCAGTTTATTCCAAACCAACAGTAAGCCTTTAAAAGATAATTATAATTGTTAATCGTGTGACATACAAGGCAACGCTCAGCGGAATAGATGGTTGCGGCAAAAGCACCGCAATTGACAATGTATCTAGGGATCTGGCTCGCGAAGGCTATACCGTTGCCCATGCCAACAGACCATTCTTCGTAGAGACAGGATGTGAAAAGCAGTATAAATTTTCAAGTTTGGTATCTTTTGTTGACTATTTGCATAGAAAAGCCGATGATGCCGAGAGGCGTTTCGCCGTTACTGTCATTAACGGACTTTATCAGACAACAATCAGACCTTTGTCAGAAGCATACGTAAAATACCGATATAATCCAGACGTGATTATAAACGGACGTGATTCTAATTTAGATCCGACCGTGTACAGTACTTACTATATCCCAACACTAGGAAAGCTGTCTCCTTTGTCAAGGAGTATGCTTTTTTCATTTCTCATCCAGACCCAGCGTACAGACGTGATTTTTTATTTTGATATAGATCCGGCTGTTGCGCACGAAAGGATAACTAAGCGTATAGAAAAAGAAAAAAAAGCCGGAGTAGTAAACAGGAAAAAATTTCATCATATGCATGAGACACCTGAGGGATTAAAATTTTTACGGGAGCAATATGAAGTATCTGTTGATGCATTGGGAAAGAAACACAACATGAACATAGTTAGAATAAATGCCTTGAGCACCGAGGAAGATGTATCAAGAGATATATTGTATTATGTTAAAAATGCTCTCGTTCAAACCCGTTCTGTCCCGGCAATTGGAATTATTTAATAAATAACATTTGCTTCAATGAACAACTACTTCTTCAGAACAACCATGTTACTCATGCCATGTCTTCGGCGTTCTATCAGGCCATGCATCTCCAGCTTGTCGAGGACCCTTGAGACTTTGACCTTGTCCATACCTGATTTCATTACAAGCTCTCCCTGCAGTATGGCGCCGTTTGATTGCGCTACTATGTCAAATATCTGTTTTGATTCTGGGCCAAGGGTTTTCGGCGCTTCCGATGTAAAGTCCTTTTTTTCATCGTTTGCAGTCTTTTCTGCCACCTTTTTAATTACGGTCTTCTTTGCTTCTTTGCGGAACATAAGGTACATACCAAGACCCACAAGAAAGGCGGCAATGGCAACAGAAACGTACATTATAGAATCAGAAGTTGCGTGCAGACACGTGCCGTCTGACAGGTAGCACGAGCCTGTTTCATTGACCTGGTTTTGGGCTAATTTATCATTGTAAACCTTGAGCCATACACCGAACACGGCAACAACTACAGCTACGACTATCATCAATATTCCTATTTTTCTAAGCGTGTCCATTTTACTATCCCTAATTAGTAAGTTATTCTAATTCTTTATATGGTTAATCAAATGCCTCTAAAGCTTCTTTGCCTTTAGCAGCAGCGAGTTAGAAACGACTGAAACGGAACTCATCGCCATGGCTCCCCCTGCTATCATAGGATTCAGGAGAAGACCAGAAACTGCGTAGAGCGCTCCTGCCGCAATCGGTATCCCTACTATGTTGTATATCAGTGAAAAGAACATGTTCTGTTTTATTTTCCTTAACGTCATCCTGCTTAATTTCAGCGCCTTCGGAACGTCGTTCAGGTCGTTCTTCATTAGTATTATGCCGCCCGTCTCCACGGCTACGTCTGTTCCTGATCCCATGGCTATCCCAACATCAGACTGTGCCAGAGCCGGCGCGTCGTTGATACCGTCTCCCGTCATGGCAACTTTCAGGCCTTTCTTCTGAAGCTTTTTCACATAGCCGGCCTTCTGGTCGGGCAATACCTCGAAAAACACATTTTCAATACCAACCTGTCTTGCAATGGCTTTTGCCGTGCGCTCGTTGTCTCCTGTAATCATGTAGACATCGATATTCATGCTTTTTAGTTTTTTCACTGCCTCTGCCGACGTGCCGCGGACAATATCGGCTATGGCAATGAGACCCAAAACGCTCCTGTTCTGGGCAAGTATCACTACTGTTTTGCCGTCGTTCTCCAGGGCCTGCATCTCTTTCACCAAAACGCCCTGTGTTTTGATGCCTGCTGTTCGCATAAGCGCGATGTTGCCAAGGAAAACCTTTTTGCCTCCGATTTTTCCTTCTATCCCGTGGCCTGAAATCGCCTTGAACCCTGTAACATTCTTCGGGTGTACCTTCATGTCTTTGGCTTTTTTCAGGACAGCCTGAGCCAGCGGGTGTTCGGACCTTTTTTCGAGACCTGCAGCTATTGCCATCAGTTCTTTTTCCGTTCCGCTATATACAACAATGTCCGTAACGTTCGGCTCGCCTTTTGTAATAGTTCCGGTTTTGTCGAATATCACTGTATTTATCTTGCTGGCCGTCTCCAGGACCTCACCGTTCCTGACCAGTATGCCGTTCTGGGCACCCTTGCCTGTGCCAACTATGATAGCTGTCGGCGTGGCAAGACCCAGAGCGCAGGGGCAGGCTATTACAACAACAGCAACTCCTGCAACAAGAGCGAAGGAAAGCGTGGCGCCGAACAGGAAATACCATGACAAAAATGTCGACAGGGAAATCATTATAACCACGGGTACAAAAATTGACGATATCCTGTCTGCGAAGCGCTGTATCGGTGCGCGGGAGCCCTGTGCGTCCTCGACCATCTTGATTATCTTTGCCAGCGTCGTATCTGCACCTACCCTGGTTGCTTTGAAATTAAACGAGCCGAATTTGTTGATGGTTGCGCCGACTACTGTATCACCTTTTTTCTTTTCTACAGGCATGCTTTCTCCTGTTATCATCGACTCGTCAATGCTTGTATTTCCCGAAATTACAACACCGTCAACGGGAATCTTTTCACCCGGTTTAACAATTATTATGTCACCGACCTTTACGTCGTCAACTGAAATCGTCAGCTCTTTTCCGTTGCGTATCACGTGAGCTTTTTTTGGCGACAGCCGGATAAGCTTTGCAATTGCATCGCTCGTCTTGCCCTTTGCATTTGCCTCAAGATATTTTCCCAGTATTACAAGCGCTATGAGCACCGCCGCGACCTCGAAATATAATTCGCCCATCGGATTAGTGAACAGCACGAAAACACTGTAGAAGTATGCCACGGACGTTCCTATTGCAATCAGCGTATCCATATTGCTGGTCTTGTTCTTCAGCGCAATCCACGCCCCCCTGTAGAATGAATATCCCGCTATAAACTGAACGGGAGTTGCAAGCGCAAGCAGCGCGAACCCCTTATATGGCCATTCCATAACGAACATGCTTATCAATAACGCGGGAACAGCAAATGCAAGGCTGAAAACCAGTGTATTTTTCATTTTCTTTGCTTCATTCTTTTTGTCCGGATGGCTGTGTGATGCATCTGTTATAATCTCAGCGCCGTAACCGGCCTTTTTTATTGCACTAATGACTGTTTGCTCTGGTATATCGCGGTCAATTTCGACATTAGCCTTTTCGGTCGCAAAATTCACGTCTGCGCGTATCACGCCTTTTGTTTTCTGCAGTTTCTTCGTGATATTAGCCGCACAGCTAGCACAATGCATACCTTTCACTGACAGGTTAATTTCACGACCTTTCTTCATACGGATCACCGTTTCGGAAAATAAAAAAATAAAACTGAGTTACTTATCTGCAGCATGCTGGTTTCTTGCTCTTTTTTTCTGCCATAAACTAGCCTCCTATGTATCTAATTTAGATATATCTATTAGCGATAGTATAAATAGCTTTCAAAACATGTATCATTATGGGAGAGTCGAACACTACAAAATACTTTATTCTGGCTGAATTGAACGGCAGGGAAATGCACGGCTACGACATTATTGCCAGCCTGGAGAAGAAGACGGGCAAGAAACCCAGCCCAAGCCAGGTATACCCCGTGCTCAAGCAGATGAAATCGCTCGGGTACGTTACCATAAAGGTCAGCAAGAAAAGAAAGTACTACAAGCTCACGCCCGCCGGTAAAAAAGTCTTTAATGTAATGAACAGAAAATTTGAGACGCTGATACGGTCCGTTCTCGGGGAGAAAATAAAATCCTGCGCGCACTGCAACTGCGAGATGATAAGCGGCGGCGTAAGGAAAAGCGGCCTTCATTTCTGCTGCGAATCGTGCGCAGGGTCGTTCAAGAAAGCTTAATTATTTTCGTATGCACTAATTGTTATGGCCGGAGATATTCTGGCAGAGATACTGGGCAGGGTGGCTCAAGGCCTCATGAATCCTGCCGTCATATCGATAATAGCCATAATTATCATAATTCTTTACCTGCGGTCACAGGAACAATTCCTGGTCGGCAGTTGACAAAGGATATATTAAGGACAAATTACAAGAGAATTACATGGTACTTCAGGATATTGCAGAGTTCTCGGTAAAATGGCTTCAGATTCTAGACGAAAATGGCAAAGCCGATGAGAAGCTTATGCCAAAATTAACAGAGAAACAAATGCTCTGGCTTTACGAGCATATGATATTTACGCGAATATTCGACGAAAAGGCGTTCAAGCTGCAAAGGCAGGGACGAATCGGAACTTACGGCCAGTCCTTAGGCCAGGAGGCGCAGGTGGGCACAGCGCTTGCGCTGCAGGAACAGGACTGGGTATTTCCATGCTTCCGTGAACACGGAATCTTTCTGGCGCGCGGCATGCCGATGGTCCAGTATCTTCAAACGTGGTCAGGAGATGAACGCGGCGCGCACATACCAGAAGGCGTTAATATGTTTACAATGGCGGTGCCTGTCGCAACCCAGATACCGCACGCTGTCGGCTTTGCGTGGGCAAAGAAACTGCGCAAGGAAAATGCTGTTGCAGTTGTTTATTTTGGAGACGGCGCGACATCGCGCGGCGATTTTCATGAAGGAATGAATTTTGCAGGCACATTCAAGGTGCCGTGCGTCTTCGTGTGCCAGAATAACCAGTGGGCAATTTCCGTGCCGTTCAGCAGGCAGACTGCAGCAAAGACAGTTGCACAAAAAGCCATAGCTTACGGATTTGACGGCATACGGGTTGACGGTAATGACGTCTTTGCAGTGTACTTGGCTGTAAAGGACGCCGTTGATAAGGCAAGAAGCGGCGGCGGGCCTACGCTTGTCGAGTGCCTTACTTACAGAATCGGCGATCACACGACATCAGATGATGCTAAAAAATACCGCACGGAGAAAGAAGTCGACGAGTGGAGGAAGAAGGATCCTATAATCCGGCTGGAAAAATACCTGACGGAAAAGAAGATACTGACAGACGCCTTGAAGCAGGAGATAGCTGCCAAATACGAACGCGAGGTCGAGGAAGCCGTGAAAAAATTTGAACTGATTGAGCCGCCGGAACCTGAAGAGATGTTCACAAATGTTTACGGCGTGATGCCGCCGGAACTTGAGAGGCAGATGAAAGAGGCAAAGGGAAATGCAAAACAGTGAGAAGTTGAAATAATATGACAATCATCCTCGGCTGAGCAAGCCCGCCGGGATAATCGAATGGTGAAGAACAATGACGATTATGACAATGGTACAGGCGATAAACGCAGCGTTGCGACAGGAGATGGAACGCGACGAGTCGGTTATAGTTCTTGGTGAGGACGTTGGCGTTGACGGCGGCGTGTTCAGAGTTACGGACGGATTGATAAAAGATTTTCCCGACAGAATAATCGACACGCCGCTTGCCGAGCTTGGCATCATCGGCACTTCCATCGGGCTGGCGCTCGGTGGGATGAAACCTGTTGCGGAGATACAGTTTGATGGTTTTGTCTACAGCGGGCTTGACCAGATGATTTCCCACATGTCGAGAATAAGAAACAGGTCGCGCGGCAGATACAAATGCCCTATGGTTGTTCGGTTTCCGTACGGCGGCGGGATAAAAGCGCTGGAGCACCACAGCGAGGCAATGGAAGCGTTATTCGCGCACATCCCGGGCTTGAAAGTTGTCATACCGTCAACACCGTACGATGCAAAAGGCCTTCTGGCTTCGGCGATCCGTGATCCCGATCCGGTAATATTCATGGAGCCGAAGCGTGTCTACCGTGCAATAAAGGAAGACGTGCCAGAAGAAGAATATACAATTGAGATAGGAAAAGCCAACGTACGCAAGGAAGGCAGCGACGTGACGCTTATTGCATGGGGCTCGGCGGTGAAAATGTCGCTGGACGTGCTGGATAAAATCGGCGACATAAGCGTTGAACTAATAGATCTGCGGACGATATCGCCGATGGATACGGAAACAATACTAAATTCGGTGAGAAAAACGGGACGGGTTGTCATCGCGCACGAAGAGCCGCAGAGCTTCGGCACGGGAGCGGAAATAATGGCACGCATAACCGAGCGCGAGCTTCTGAGCCTGAAAGCGCCGATAAAACGTGTGACAGGTTATGACGTGCCGACACCTTATCCAAAATTAGAGAATTATTATCTGCCGAATGTTTCGAGAGTGACGAAGGCTATACAGGAAGTTATGAAGTTCTAGACATCTTTGTACATTGCGTATCCGAACGCAAAAAGTAGTGCAATGCCGTGATCCGATTCCTCTATTCTATACCAGAAACAATTGCATTCTGCAATATTATCAATTTTTGCACTAAGTATAAGATCCAGAACTGATTTCGCACCTGTTGAATTATCGTCAATCCAACGTCGTCTAACACCGCTAACAGGTGTATAAGATTCCACTTCACGTCCATCTATTAAACGAACATGTTTGCCACTTACTTCTGATAACTGGTAAATATCAGGGGTCTCCATGTATTTAGAAGCCGGAAAGAGTTTATAAATTACAGAGACAATCTATTCGTATTGCAAATGTAATGTTGATGTAATTATGTTCGAATTTAGACTGCCGGATGTTGGGGAGGGAATACAGGAAGGAGAGATAGTAAAATGGCACGTCAAAGAGGGCGATGCCGTCGGGTCAGATCAGCTTCTCGCCGAGATAGAGACGGACAAAGCCATCGTCGAGATAACATCACCGCGCGCAGGGACGATAGCAAAAATAAGTCATGGTGAAGGTGATACCGTCAAAGTCGGTGAAATTCTTGTTGTTATCGCAGAGGGTGATGAGAAAGTAACGTCATCGACCGCAAGTCATGCAACTGTTTTGGCAAAGCCATCATCTGCTGCGGAAGAAAGTGATCACTACACAAGTTCCGTTGTCGGAAAGCTGGATGAGTCGGAAGTTGTACTGGAAAGAAAAGAAACGCACGTGACTGCAGTCAGCAGCGGTGTCAAAGCAACGCCTGCCGTGCGTAAAATGGCCAAAGACATGGGTGTTGATATTGACAAGATAAAAGGAACAGGCGCCGAAGGCAGGGTGACTGAGAATGACGTAAAAGGGATCAAAGGAAATGCACAGACGGTGCAAGAGAAAACAGAACCTGCACCTGAAAGCACGGAGCCAACGGATGAGACAGTTCATCAGACAAAGAAGTTTGATTTCTACGGATACATAGAGCACGTGCATTTCCACGGCATCCGAAAAGCTACCGCGCAGCATTTATCCGAGTCGTGGTCTAAGGCCGTTCACGTCACGCATATGGACGAGGCGGATGCAACGGAACTATGGAGGATTCATGAACGAGAAAAAGATGCTGCCAAAGCGAAAGGCGTTCACCTGACATTCATGCCCTTTGTAATCAAGGCCGTAATAGCTGCGCTAAAGGATCATCCGATGCTCAATTCAACTCTAGACGAGGAGCACGGTGAAATAATAGTCAAGAAATATTTCAACATAGGAATAGCTGTGGATACGCCTGACGGGCTTGTCGTGCCTGCTATCAAGGAGGCCAATAATCTATCTGTCATGGCTCTGGCTACCGAGACCGAAAGGCTGGCAAAAGCTGCGGTCGAGAGAAAACTGGACGTTGCTGATTTCAAAGGCGGCTCATTCACGATAACAAACGTAGGTTCGCTGGGCGGGCTGTACGCGACGCCAATAATAAATTATCCCGAAGTAGCAATACTCGGCATCGGACGCATCTACGATAAGGTCACGGTTAAAGACGGCAAATTTGTAGCCATCAAGGCGCTGCCGTTCTCTGTTACATTTGATCACCGCGTGCTGGACGGCGCAGAATGCGCGCGCTTTGCGAACAGGTTCAAGTCAGAAATAGAAAATCCCGAGTTCACTCTGATGGAGTAATTATACCATTTCTACGGTTCCTTCCGGAGCTATTATGTCTATGAAACAGAAGCCCTGATCTTTTGATATAATAGGCGGTGTTTCATGCGCCTGATGTGCGTTGTATACCCACGAGTGGTTTGCGTACTTTGTTTCTTTAAAGTGCTGTACGTCCGGGTAAAGCTCCGATATATCCATTAGGTTATAATTTCCACCAGTAATGGAGTCTAAAATTTTTGCAGCAACCTCATTTTTTGAAGCTCTTACATAGTCATTAACGGACGGAAGTTCCCGCACAAGCTGGTATTCATCCTTTTTGCCATCACCAGGCGAGGGCCTCAGTTTTATCACATCGTTTATTAATTCTGTGTTCCATGGATGGACTGCCATAACACCGTGGTAAAGAAGACCGTGCATCCATCGGTATCTTTGCCCGTGACCTGCCACTGTTTTGCCGTCAATGCGCACACTGAAGTGTTCACCTATACCCACATTCTCGACACCAAGTTCTTTCAGTGCCATTGCTATTTTTCTGCTGAATTCTTTGTGCGCACTGCTCGGATCGTGAGACGGTGACACAATACTGTATGAAATCGTAGTATCGTCGCACAAGATAACAGAACCGTGACTTAATCTCCGGTTTACATCAAAACCCATTTCTGTACATTTTTCTAAATTTACATCTTCTATGCTTTCTCTTTTTGCCAGAATGACAGTGGGCCTTTCAAAATCGTAAAATCTTATGAAAACTCTTCTGTCTTCATCCACCCGTTTTAATGTTGCCTCATCTATAGCCATATTGGTAGCGGCATCAAACTTCCCATAGCCAAGATAAACATATTCCATTAGAAAATAGTATGCAGCGAAGGCTTTATTTCTTCGTTATCAGCAAACCGTTCTCCGTCTGCTCTATTTTGCACTCTTCTATCTTGTCGTATTTCATGTTTAGCCTTATTGCGTCCAGAACGGCTGACCTTACTTCTTCGCCGGCCGGTGCGTAGCCCAGAACGTGCTCTGCCGACGCGAACGAGTCCGGTGTATTCAGCAGGCCGAAGTGCTTCGTGCTCTCGGCGGCAACGTGCAGGTGAAAGCCGTGCAACGCGACCTTCTGGCCCATTGCCACCGCTTTCGATGCTATCCTGTGTGATGTGCCGTCTATGTTCACAGTGATGTTTTTCTGAAGTTCCGCCTTTATTCCGAGCCTTTGGAGCGAATCCAATATTATGTTATCAATTGCACTCTGATATCCGGCCGCGTCTCTTGGACGGAAAAGCCTTGTATAATCCATTATCGGATAAACCGCGACCTGTCCCGGGCCTACGTAGGTTGCTGAATCGAACTGTGTGTGATGAACGTCTACACCGAGGCTTTTTGCATGTTCAAGCGGGCCACCCGCGGCGCTTATGGCACTGTCACTAAACGACGTAATTTTTCTGCCAAACAACAAGGCAGGAGAATGCTCTGCGAAAATTATCACATCAGGTATCTTGTCCTCCCTGCGAAGGGCTGCCAGCTCGTTCTGTATTTCCATGGCGTGCTGGTACCCGATCTTACCAAGGTCTGCATATAATGCTCTCGTCATGCTTGTTAATTGCTGCAGGCTGCTTATAAAATTTTTAAAATTCGGTAAAATAGTTACCACTTTGCAGGAACATACATGTGTGCAATTTTTACTTAAGTAGTTCCCGCCTTCAAGATAATTAACGAGGTGACAACATGGCAGCGAAAAAGAGAAAGGCAAAGGCCAGTTCAAGGAGATCCGCTTCTCGCGCGACAAAGAGAAGGTCCGCCGCAAGGAGACCGGCTAGACGCGCGGCACAAAGAAAAGAAGCTGTTGCTGAGCCCGAGTCGCAGACTGAGTCAGAAGAAGAGATGCCGTAATTATTTTTTCTGGCATAATTTTTCTTTTTATTTTTAAAATTTGAATGATGTTAACTGGCTTATTTGTGCCGCTATCCGAACGTAAACGAGAAAATTCTTACAGGTTTGTCTGCAGTTATTTTGAGCTCGTGCATTCCGAATTCTTTGCGGTTGTAAATGTTGTATATGTCAGGACGGTCAATGAGCACGGCGCTGTTCCTGACATCGCTGCCTGTGTTATCGGCAAGCGGCTTTCCGTCGATCAGTATTTTTGCAGTGGCGGCGCCGTCTTTTGGCGCCATTACAATGTTCATGCTCTTCGCGCGAAAAGCAAGGGTTATGCTGTCCGTTCCGGTGCTTTCGATGAACTCTTTCTCGCGGACCCACTGACCACCAAGGTATAATTTTCCTATATCGTGCTTTTCTGCATCGCTGCCTATCTGGGCCCTGCCGCAGCGTATTTCCAGCGTGGTGTTTATGTTGTACGATGCGCGTTCGGTCCGCTCTATTCTTGAATTAACGGGCTTGCCCATCTCAGAAAGAAGCTTGGTTATCCACAACTCAGTCTCGGCGTATGCGCCCTCGCCTGCGTGCACGTGCCGTATCCTGCCCTTGCCGTCTATTATGTATTTGCACGGCCAGAAGCGGTTGTTGTAGGCTTCCCATGTCTTCATGTTATTATCCAAAGCTACCGGGTATCTGATGCCGTGTTTTTTCAGCGCGGCCCTGATATTTTTCTGGTCTTTCTCGAAACCGAATTCGGGGCTGTGAACGCCTATTACAACAAGCCCTTTTTTTGAATATTTTCTGTGCCACTTTCTGACATACGGCAATGTCCTCACACAATTGACGCATGTGTAGGTCCAGAAATCGATGAGCACGACGCTCCCGCGGAGCTTCTTAATACTAATTGGTTTTGCGTTCAGCCAGCCGTCTATGCCGGCAAATTCAGGAGCTGTCACGTCCTGCATAAGAATTACGCGTCCTCGTCTTCCTCGATATTCCTTTCGGATTCAGACACAGCATCGGGTTCCGACTCCGTCACTGCTGTGACAGTCAGTCCCTCGCCCTGCGGGCTCCTGGAAACCATGAAAACAGTTTCGCATTTCTGGCATGTAATGGGACGCGGTTTGTCCTCAGCCACTTCAACGCGTATGAGCTCGTTGCACTCGACGCAACGAAACGCGTTGTAATCAGTTTCGAATGAAAAGTCTTCCATAGTTGTATTATGTGTGCCCGATGCTTATATAGAAAGACCCCCTTCAGTGCACAATATCTATTGGATATCACATTATGATTGGGTTCTTTCTATATCGGAGTGCATTATCGAATTTCATCCAACAAGCATTCCTTGTATAGAAAACCTCAGTCAGATAATTATTCCGTCTTCGGGCTGCGGGATTTTAAAACTCCTGCACTTTTCATGTAGACTATATCTTCCTCTGTAATATCAAAACGATTCATTAAATCCCGCAGAGTTGTCCGGCGGTCGCTGCCCAGATACTCCCGCATTCTAAGCAGTTTGTAGTCTGTTACTCTGCTTTTATCGGTGTTCGGCGCGCGCGGCTTTTTTACCCTTCGTTTGACTTCGGCAGGTTTTTCCTGAGACGGCGCAAAATTTATATGAGATGCATGAAAATAACGTCCTTTGCGCCTGATTGCCTCGTTTCTTACTCTCAGGACATAAAAATAAGTGCCTGCTGTTGTGTGAGGGATTGACTTCGCGGCTGCGTATTCTTTCGTAGTCGTCCCGGGATGCTGAAGAATATAATTCAAGGCCTCTTTATGCCTCCTTTCTACAGCCTCTTTCCTGGAAAGTCTTTCGAGGGCTTTTTGCGAGACGGCAGCATATGTATTGTCTTCAATATACATGATATTTCCCGCCTTGAAAAATAGGCCGTTGCGCTCGACCGCGCATCCTTCGCTGGCCAGCTCGCAAAGCAACCGATTGGCGTAGTCGGGCGCCAATCCCGCAATGATTGCGTGAACATCAGATGCTACGCCGTTCTTGGAAGAAGACAGGAAGTCGTAAGCGTCGCGCTTCAATTCGGCATGATTTTTTGTCATACTATTGTATAAGGGTCTAGCTGATAAGAATTAAAAAGCGCCGCTTTTTATACTAGGAATACCACCCGTCATTAGACGGTGGTATTATTCGTGGTATAAGGTTGAATCTTATTCAACCTATACGGATTGAGTTTCACTCAATCCTGTATTCCTGTATCAAAGAATCCACAAATCGTATATGTTGTATTGCATGGCAATACCACCGTTTTTAAACGGTGGATTCTTTTTATAGATTACAGGCAGGATAGTCAAATGCACAACCTTTACATGGAGGATTCATACAAACAGGAATTTCACGCCCGAGTAGTAAGCGGCGGCACCGAAGTCATGCTGGACGAGACGGCTTTCTACCCGACCAGCGGCGGACAGCCGAACGATACCGGAGCAATAATAGGACCCGACGGGTCTATCTATGCCGTTACTGACGTGAAAAAAAGCGGCGGGAACATAGTTCACGCGGTTGACAAACAGGGGCTTGCTGAGGGGGACCATGTCAGGTGCAAAATAAACTGGGAACGCAGGTACAGGCTTATGAAGATGCATACAGCGGCTCATGTGCTGTCGGCCGTTGTGGCAAAAGACGGCGCTCTTATAACGGGAAAACAGCTCGGCGTAGAAGAGAGCCGCATAGACTTCTCGCTGGATAATTTCGACAAAGATAAACTGGGGAGCATTGCCGAGCGTGCAAACAAACTGATAGAAAAAGGCGCGCACGTCAGGACATATTTTCTCAGGCGTGACGAGGCGCTGAAGATACCGGGCGTTGTAAAACTCGCTGAAAAAATGCCGCCCGACCTGCCGGAGCTGAGAATAGTGGATATTACAGGAATAGACATCCAGGCATGCGGCGGGACCCATGTCCGGGAAATCGGGGAGATAGGAAGGATAAAGGTCACGGGAACAGAAAATAAAGGAAAAACAAACAGAAGAATGTACTATATGATTGAAAAATAAAAAGAAAAATTATTCAATTTATCTCCTTGCTGCTTTTCTTTTCTTTGCTGCTGCCATCCAGTACACCTCCAATGATTGATATATATTGTCTGGCTACCTAATAAAGTTTGTGTTCGGGCGGCGAAAAGTTTTCTTGCTGTAATTCCCGCTATTCCGGCGATTTTTGACGTGAATTCAGAAGAAATCACAGGTCGTCAGGAATTGTGAAATATAAGCCGGAGCATTTTCTTACTTCAACACAACACCCTGAAGATTTATAGCTCTGCAACGAAATAGTCATATGCGTCCTGTCGTAGCGCTAATTATACTCCTGTTCGTCGTATCGGCGGTGCATGCTGCTTCCGTAGACAACAGAGTAACTGACGGCCTGAAAAATGGCAGCCGCGTGGACGTAATAGTAACCATGAAGCCGCAGGGAAAAATTGCCGCTTCTTTATCGAGATCTGCGGCAATTTCGTCACTCTCTGCGGGCGAATTCAGAAAGGGGCATGAGTT
Source organism: archaeon (assembly GCA_035289025.1). Classification (GTDB taxonomy): domain Archaea; phylum Aenigmatarchaeota; class Aenigmatarchaeia; order GW2011-AR5; family GW2011-AR5; genus GW2011-AR5. The sequence goes on along the minus strand of DATDYJ010000057.1, from coordinate 8,410 downwards.
CAAAATATTCAACGGATTTTCCGGCGCTATTTCCGCTTCTGCACTGAATAAATTAAAGAATAATCCAATGGTAGACACCATAGAATTTGACGAGCCTGTGCATATCGCGCTGGCCGAGTCGGCACCGCTGATAAATGCGACACGGACATGGCAGGTCATTGCAGGCGCCAATATAACTGGCGCAGGCGAGACGGTCTGTGTAATTGATACGGGCGTTAACTACACGCACGCCGCGCTTGGCGGCGGCTGGGGCAACAAAGTCATTGGCGGCTACGACTTCGTCAACGGCGACAGCGACCCAATGGACGACCACGGGCACGGCACGCACGTCGCAGGCATTGTCGCATCAAATGATTCTGTATACAGGGGTGTTGCACCGGACGCAAAAATAGTTGCGATAAAGGCGCTGAACGCCGCCGGCTCGGGCAGTGTCGGTGACATAGCTTTCGGTATTGACTGGTGCATTACAAATGCCACCCAGTACAATATAACCGTGATAAGCATGAGCATCGGGACTGATTCCGTATATTCTTCGTACTGCGACAGCACATACACTGCGTTCAGCTCCGAGATAAATGCGGCTGTGGCTGCGGGCATATCGGTTGTTGTGGCATCAGGCAACGAAGCAAACATAACAGGCATATCATCACCGGCATGCATACAAAACTCGACGGCTGTCGGCGCAACATATGACGCCGATGTAGGCGGTATAGGCTACACACCATGCAGCGATCCGACGACTTCTGCAGATCAAATCACATGCTTCACAAACAGAAATTCGCTGCTTGACCTGCTTGCGCCGGGGGCGTTAATAACGTCAACGAATATCAGCAACAACGCATTTGTCGACGAGGCGGGAACGTCGATGGCTGCGCCAATGGTGGCAGGGGCGTTTGCACTGATACACCAGTACAGCAGAATTGCCGGAGCTTCTGCAACGCCTGCGCAGATAGAGACTGTGATGAAGGCAAGCGGAAAAAACATAACTGACACCGGCTTTACAAACCTTACGTTCCAGCGCATAAACATATTTGCTGCGATAAAGCTGATGGACACTATAAAGCCGTCCATCGTGATTTATTCGCCTGCAAACATTACGTACAACTCTTCCAATATATCGCTCGCATATTCTGTAAGCGACGACATCGCGCTGGACAGGTGCTGGTTTACGAACACGACGGGCTCGAACGTTTCGCTGAGCAGCGGACCGGGCGCTTGCCAGAACGCCACGTTCCTGCTCATGAGTGCAAACGGAAATATAACACTGTATGCCAACGACACCAACGGCAATACAAACTCGTCTTTCGTGGCATTTTCGCTCAACATGACAACAATAACTATACAGAGCCCGCAAAACAACGGAGTGGTCAACATAAACACGTCCATACCGCTGAACTTCACCGTCTATAACGTAAGCGCGCTGGACAAAACGTGGTATCATGTCGACAACGGGGACAATGTCACCGTAACAGGCAACACCACATTTAATACGAGCGAAGGCAACCACCTGGTCACAGTTTACGTGAACAATACGTTCGGGATAATAGTGTCCGCCGCATCCAACTTTACCGTGGATATTACAACACCGTCCATTGCCATATCTGCACCGATTAACGTGACGCTGAATACGACAAACGACTTTGTCGTAGCCGCGGATCTGAACGAGAACGGAACTGCTGTCGTTGAATGGAACGGCACCAACATTACGATGGCAGGCAACGGGACGGCATTCAATTATTCGTTTGTTGACGTGCCCGACGGCAACTATACATATCGCGTATACGCAAACGACACGGCAGGCAACGTTAATGCAACTGCGGCTAATTGGGTCTACGTCAATGTTACAAGGAACTTCTCTTCTTATTTTGAAAATCTGACCGGAAACCTTGCGCAAGATAATGTTACCATCTCCCTGCGCAACTCAACAGGAATCACCAATGCGTCGTCGGTTGCCCTTGACATAAACTATACCCTGCAGATGAACGCCAGCGGCATAGTCGCATTCATCACCAACTTCTCATGGCTTAACGTGAACACAAGCAACTTCGTAAATATTACAAGAAATGTCACGGTGGACACCGTTTCAACCAACTTTACTTCCAGCGGCGGCGTTCTTGACAGTTATGTCTGGATAGACGTAAACAACTTTACCAGCAGCTATACGCCCGTTGTTTCATTTCCCGGACGCTATCACATAGCGTACTATATAAACGGGTCACGCGACGCGCCTGAAGCAACGCGCATAACGAATGTGTGTGATGGCAGCAACGTGCCGTGCTATATCGTCGGGGACGCAACGACGCTTTATCTTTCATCGTTCTCAGGCGCAGCCGTCGGCAACGACACGCAGGCGCCCTCGATATCTGTCACGTCTCCGGCCGGCACTTACACGTCAAGCAACATATCAATTGCCTGTTCTGCTGCGGACAACGTCGGCGTGGACAGCTACTGGTACGCCCTGAACGGCGGGAGCAATACAGCAATAATAAACTGCAGCGCAACGCTGTCTGCTGCAGGCGGATCTAATACGCTTGTTGTTTATGCAAATGATTCGTCGGGCAATACGAACTCATCGTCCGTGTCTTTCACATATACTGTGCCTGCACCACAGCCAGCGCCGTCAGGCGGGGGAGGCGGCGCTATTCCGCCGAGTTCGAGAAACTTCACGCCTACGCTGAAAAAGTACATGTGGGATGAAATAAACAAATCTGTTTCGCTGGCGGTTTCCGTGAAGGGCGTCCCTGTCACGGGTGTCGATGTCTTTGTCAATTCGCGGGCGCTCGCTGTATCCGCAACTATAATGCCGTCTAAAAACTTGGGCGGGCGTCTTGATGATGTATACAACTTCTTCGCGATAAGCTTCACCAATCTTCCCGAGTCGAAGATCGATCATGCTGTCATACGGTTCTACGTGAACAGGAGCTGGGTATCAAACTATGACAAAAATAACGTCAGCCTGTACAGGTATACAATGGGCTGGGATAAACTTGTAACAACTCTCAAACAGGAGAACGACGTATATTATATTTACGATGCCGTCACGCCAGGGTTCTCGACGTTTGCCATAGTCGGCGGCAGAATGCCTGCGCCGCCTGAACAAAAACTGTGCGCGCAAGTTATCACCCCGGCAATAAAGGACGGCGAGTGCGTGCTTTATCCAACGCCGTGCGACGTGCCGGAAGGGTGGCAAACAGTAGGTAGCTGCCCAAAGGCACCGGCGCCCGCAGACGAACCTGTGATAAACAATATACTGATATTTGTATCTTTCTTCGCAGGAGTGATTCTGGTGTGGCGTATTGTGTATCACAGGAGCAGGAGAAAGGCAATCGAACACCGCGTGCACCATCACAGGAAAAAACACGAGGAGTGGCTGGGTGAGAACGCGCTCTACAAGGAATACCAGACGCAGCATCATATACGCGGCACAAAGCTACACGGGCATATCAACAACGAAAAGCGTCATAAAGACGAACAGGCTGACAAAGACAAGCATCATAAAAACAAATAATTAGAAGAAATTTTCCAATTTGGCACGAATTACGTAAAAATTACGCATATATACTGTAAATCAGAAGATAATACCTATGCCTAACTGGCACGAGCTTGATGTTAAGGATGTTCTTGCACAGTTGCAGACCATTAGTGACGGGCTGACTGAAAAAGAAGCAGCTTACAGGCTCGAAAAAATAGGCCCGAACGAGCTGAAAGAGGAGAGCAAGATAAATCCCCTGATGATGTTTCTCGGGGGTTTCAAGGATTTCCTCGTAATCATACTTATTGCGGCAACCATTTTCTCCGCCCTTGTCGGCGAGATACTCGACGCAACGGCAATACTTTTCGTGGTAATACTAAATTCTATATTCAGTTTCCTGCAGGAATACAAGGCCGAAAAGTCCATGGAGGCGCTGAAAAAACTCGCGAGTTCCGACAGCACCGTAATCCGTGACGGAAAAAAACTGAGAGTTCCGAGCAAGACGCTTGTTCCGGGCGATATAGTCGTTCTGGAGCAGGGCGACAAGATACCGGCGGACGTCAGGCTGATCGATGTTGTCGACTTCAAAGTCGACGAATCTGCAATAACGGGCGAATCCGTTGCTGTAAAGAAGACAACCACGCCTGCAAAGACGACAACGCTGGCAGAAATGAAATGCATGGCATTCATGGGAACGGTCGTGGCTTACGGGAGAGCAACGGGTGTTGTTGCCCGCACCGGAATGGAAACGGAGATGGGCAAGATAGCCCACGTCGTGCAAACGGCAGGAGAGGAGGACACACCACTCCAGAAGGCGCTTGACAAGTTCGGAAAAAGCCTCGGGGTGCTGATAATAGGCATCTGTATTGTCGTAATAATGGCCGGCCTGCTAAGGGGCGGCAACCTTATAGACACTATAATTATGGGCATTGCGCTCGCGATTGCGGCAATACCGGAAGGACTGCCGGCTGTTGTCACTGTTACTCTGGCGATAGGCATGCGGCACATGGCAAAGAAAAACGCCATAATGAGGAAACTTCATGCCGTAGAGACGTTGGGCAGCGTAAGCATAATATGCTCTGACAAGACAGGAACGCTGACGAAAAACGAGATGACGATACGCAAGATATGGTTCAACGACAAGACGATAGACGTCATGGGAAGCGGCTACGAGCCTGCCGGCGATTTTCTTATGGACGGCGTCAAGGTTGACAAAAACGACCAGCTGTCGCTGTTGCTGAGAGCGGGCTCGCTCTGCACAAACTCGCAGCTGCGCAGGGACGGGGAATGGATGATCGTCGGCGACCCGACCGAGGGCGCGATAAATGTTGCAGCGGAAAAATTCGGGCTGAAGAAAGAGGATATAGAAAAGGAAAACCAGAGAAAAGGCGAGATACCTTTTACTTCAGAACGCAAGATGATGAGCACGGTGAACAAATACGAAAGCGGATATATATTGTGCGTCAAGGGCGCGCCTGAAATCGTGCTGGAAAAATGCACCAAGTTTCAGTTCGGTTCGAAAACGGTAGATCTTACCGCGGAGATGAGACAGAAGATAATAGACAAGGATACGGAGATGGCCGGCAATGCGCTGAGAATGCTGGCGATAGCGTACAAACAAACTGATGTGAAAGCGACGGAAGACGATCTTATTTTCATAGGCCTTGTCGGCATGATAGACCCTCCCAGGCCGGAGGTTGCAAGGGACGTGAAAGTCTGCATGGATGCAGGCATGCGCGTAGTAATGATAACAGGCGACAACAAGAGCACGGCAATGGCAATAGCGCGCGACATCGGAATGACTGTGGATACGGCGCTTACGGGCGAAGACCTAAACAAAATGAACGACGAACAGTTTGATGCCGTTGTCGAGAGTGTCGGCATATACGCGCGGGTCAATCCCGACCACAAGGCACGCATCGTGGACGCGCTGAAAAAGAAGGGTCACATAATCGCGATGACGGGGGACGGCATAAACGACGCGCCCGCGCTGAAAAAGGCCGACATCGGCATAGCGATGGGCATAAAGGGCACGGATGTGGCAAAGGAAGCGAGCGATATGGTGCTGGCGGATGATAACTTCAGCACTATAGTCGAGGCCATACGGGACGGCAGGAACGTATTCGATAACATAAAGAATTTCATAATATATTTGCTTTCGTCGAACGTAGCGGAAGTAATGGTTGTATTTGCTGCCATAATCATAGGATTTACGAACGAAGCGGGCAGCTTTATAGTCCCGTTCACGGCAATACAGCTTCTCTGGATAAATATCGTCACGGACGGGCTGCCGGCTGTGGCGCTCGGCACGGATTCTCCTGTAGGGGACATAATGAAAAGGAAGCCGAGAGACCCTAATGAAAAGATTCTTTCCAGGCCTATGCTGACACACATATTAATGACAGGTCTTGTCATCACGGCAATAGTCACGATTCAGTTTGCGTACTACCTGCCTGATGCAACAAAGGCCATGACCGTGGCATTCACGTCCATAGCTGTGCTGGAACTTGTCAATATATTCAAGATAAGATACGAGGGCGGCCAGTCGCCGTTTAACAACAGAAAGCTGCTTTACATTGTAGCAGCCTCGGTGGTTGTCCAGATGATACCGGTGTACGTGCCGTTCCTGTGGCCGATATTCGGCACAGTATCGCTTAATCTGGTCGACATAGGGCTGATAGTTGCGGGCTGCATGGCGTTCGCAGTGTACGGGCTGATAAGGATAGCTGTGCTGCGCAAAATTAAGGCTGGAAAAGCAAAATCTTAATATACGGGCAACTGCAAGTGTAGCTTGGTGATTTAGATGGCAGCGAAGAAGAAAGCAGCTAAGAGGAAAGTCGTAAAGAAGGTTGCAAAGAAGGAAGAAAAGTGTGAAGGCAACGTCTGCAAATACTGCTAAGTTTTTCTGTATAGAAAGACGCACTTTGTGCGTCATTCGGTTTCGAAAAACTTAACTAAAAGAAAAGTAATTTGGGAATTATTATTTTTTGGGTTTCACTTTTAATTTTTGTGCGTAATTCGGGCGTTATGTGTATTTATAATGAGTGCAGAAAATAGTCTAGCATGCCTCTTCGAAAGGTGCTCGGCCTGCGCGATCTTGTTTTCTACGGGCTTGGTGTGATATTCGGCGCCGGTATTTACGTGCTTATCGGCGACGCTGCCGGCATGGCGGGAAACACCGTGTGGATGTCTTTTGTAATAGCGGCTGTTGTCGCAACGTTCACCGGGCTGAGCTACGCGGAGCTCTCCTCCATGTACCCGAGAGACGCTGCTGAATACACATACGTCAAGAAGGCGTTCAGGGCGAAATCCGCCGGGTTCGTCGCGGGGTGGCTCACAACGGCGACGGTTATACTCGCGGCTGCCGTGGTCTCGCTAGGTTTCGGAAAATATCTGAATGCTTTAACAGGAATTAACCCTATTATTGCGGCGGCGGGCCTGATACTGCTATTTTCCTTCATCAATTATCTCGGCATACGGGCATCGTCTAGAATAAATATCGTACTCACGTCCATCACGGTTCTCGGCCTGCTGCTAATAATAGCCATAGGTGTGCCGAACTGGGGGTCGATAGACTACTTTAACTCGCCGACAGGCATCGCCGGAACAGTTGGCGCGGCAACACTGATATTCTTCGCGTACCTCGGATTCGACGAAATCGTCAATGTTTCAGAAGAAGCCAAAGGCGCAAGAAAGAACGTCCCGAAGGCGATTGTTATATCAATAATTATCTCGACCGTAGTGTACATTCTCGTGGCCGTTTCGGCAATCAGCACAGTGCCGTGGCAGGCATTGGGTGAGTCGAACACGCCGCTCGCGCTGGTTGCACAAACCGCTCTCGGCGGATCGACAAACTTCCTGCTCTCAATCTTTGCACTCTTCGCGACGGCGAGCACCACACTGATATTCATGCTCGCCGGCTCGAGGATGCTGTTCGGAATGGCCGAAGTCCACGCGATGCCTTCCGTGCTAAAAAAGCTGGGCAGGCACCAGACACCGTATGCCGCAATAGCTATAATAGGCGCGATGGCGCTGCTTGCAATCAGCGCGAATATGGCAGACATCGCGCTGCTCGTGGACTTCGGGGCTTTCGCGATATTCGCGATGATTAATCTTTCGGCGTTCGCTTTGCGCTTCAGCGAACCTGATGCAAAGAGGGAATTCAGGACACCGTTAAGCATAGGACGGGCGCCAATCTTGCCGCTTCTCGGCTTTCTCGTATCGTGTTACATGCTCACACAATTCAGCACGCAGATAGCGTGGGCGTCTGTTGCAATAATGATCGCAGGTTACATGTTCTACAAGTTCTGCGAAGCCGGAAAATGATTTAAACTACGATCGTCAATTAGGGTAGGGTTTCTCCCCTCCTGACTAATGACATCTTCGGTGTCGTTTTGAGTGGAGGGGTTCGATGTACAAAGCAATAACTGTTGCGGATTCTGACAGCTATGAAGTGGCTTGCTATATAGCTCTGATGGCCGACTTTCCGCGCGGTAGCAAATGCTGGGAATTCGGAAAAGTCTGGACAAAAAGAACAGGAAGCAAAAGCTACAATGTCGCAGAGCCCGATATCGGTGGCGTATCAGTGTGGCATAGGGACACCGTAGGAATATACGGCGACCCGGGCGACATGAATAATGTGGCATACATACTGGAAGCAAAGCCAGATATAAGGGTAAAACGCCTCGGTGAAAGCACATACGAAATTCTTTTCACAGAAAAAGTGCTGGCAGAATGCGTAGAAAAACTATCAGACGAACAACTCAAAGCTGCGCTGGAAAAATTAATCTAACCTACTTCACGAAAACCTTCGCGAAGATCGGCGTTATTATCGTAGTGGCTATTATCGCGAAGACCATCGACGTATAGACGGACGTGGTTATGCCTGCCGCTACTATTACAAGCAGTTGTAGTATACCTACGTTGTCCTCGCCGCGC
>DATDYJ010000056.1:0-4812 GCA_035289025.1 archaeon | reverse complement strand
TCCAGATAAAATTCAGACGTTGTTTCCGGTCCCAGCCCGCCGATTATGCCCACAGTTTTCATAGCTATTTCCCTATCTTCTCAACCAGCATCGTGCGCTTGCCTGTAAGCGTTGTATAAATGTCCTGGGATTTTGCCATCTTTAGCGCCGCGTTAAGCTTGGCGCTCTTCTCCGAGTATATTGTGAAGAGCACGTCGCCCTTCTTCACAGCATCGCCTATCTTCTTGCTTAGAAGCATGCCTGCGCCCTTGTCCTTCGGCGTGCCTGCGGCCTGGCATATCTCTACCAGTGCATGGTTGTTTATCGCTGAGATCACGCCTTCGCTTGCCGAGCAAACGTTGAACTTGCACGGGCCCACTACTATGTCTTCGGCTTTTATTTTCGGGTCGCCGCCCTGTGCGGCGATGATCTCACGCAGCTTTCTTTCCGCAGCGCCGCTTTTTATTACGGTCTCGGCCGTTTTTTTGTCGCCCTTGCCTACCATGCTAAGGAGCACGCCAGCGACAGACGTGGCTTTGTCAATCAGATCCTTACTCTCCATGCTTTTCATGTTCTGCAAAACTTCACGTGCCTCTAATGCCGGTCCTATCGCGTAGCCTACGGGCTGGTCGCCTCTGGTTATCGCACAGTCTACTTTCATATCCAGTTCTTTTCCAAGAGCTATGAAGTTCGCAGCCAGACGCTCGGCCTCTTCCTTTGTCAGTATTTTTGCGCCCGGGCCCGTCGGGATATCAATAACAAGATACTTCGAGCCGACGGCTTTTTTCTTGCTCATAACTGACGGAAGCAAAAGCGGATCCAGCCCTATCGGGTGCTCTATGCGTATGAAAAGATCATCGGCAGGCGAGAGGTCTACGGCTCCGCCCCACACAAGACAGCCGCCCGTCTTGCTTACAACGCGCTTTATCTCGTCAATGCCCAGAGCGACGGGCGCAAGGACCTCCATGCGATCGGCGGTGCCTGCGGGAGAAGTAATGGAACGGGAAGATGTTTTTGGTATCGTCAGCCCCATTGCGGCTATTATCGGAACCGCCATCATAGAAGTCTTGTCGCCCGGAACTCCGCCTATGGAATGTTTGTCCACAACGGTGCCGGGAAACTTTATTGTCTTGCCGGATGCTATCATCGATTTTGACATGTGTATGCTTTCGTCGAGCGTCATGCCGCGTATGTAGAGAGCGGTAATAAATGAGGATATCTCTATCTCGTTCAGGTTGCGCGCAATAACGTCGTGGACGATTGCTTCGTATTCTTCGTATTTCAGCTCCTCGCCGTCGGTTTTCTTCTTTATGTAGTGCGAGCTTGCGAGGGATTTCATCGGCACAGCGTCAACTATCTCATTGTTTTTCAGCCGCAGAAAATCGCATACTTCCTTGAAGACGACCATGCTTCCCTGCTTGACAAAGGACTTCGTAGTATCAATAGTGACCGTTATAGACTTCTTGCCCTTCCAGACGACTACCTTGTCAAGAGGGTGAACGCCCATGACAACGGCGTCGTGCTCGTTAATTATGCCTATTGTTTTCCCGCCAGCGTCAATACTCGAAGGCTTTACTCGTATCTTCATGCTACCACTTTAGTTTGCCGGGGGTTATAATACCTTTTTCCGTGACAACTGCTGATACGTATCTCCACGGTGTTATATCGAACGACGGATTGAGTATTTTCGCACCACGAAGATCGGGGTGATGCAACTCTGATGCGGGCCTCTGTTCCATAGTTATTTTCTTTCTTCGGTCCAGAGTGAAAGAAGATGTAATTACATAGAATGGCTTGTTGTTTTCCTTAGCAACGCAGGCAAGAGGGTGAGTGCCTACCTTATTGACAAGGCCTTCTTTGCGCAATGCATCGGCGCCTACTACGACGATGTCCGTCTGGCTTATCAGATCGCTGACGGCCGAATCAATTATAAATGTGACAGGAATCTTTGCAGCCAGAAGATCTTTTGCCGTGCGCACGCCCTGATCCTTTGGGCGGGTTTCCGTTACAATGACGTTGCGGACACTGCCGCGATTTTTTACAAGTGCGGCAACCACAAAGGTCGAATGGCAGTGCGTGAGAACATCCGTCTTTGTTATGAAAATTTCCGATGCGTTTTTCGCTGCCCTGTCACGAGCGCTCTGCAGATCGCGTATCACCTTCTCGAGCACAGGACCTGCGGGTTTCTCCTTAATGTGTTCTATGGCGTTATGAAGCACGACGGCCGTCGGCCTTGCGTCAAGAAGTTTTGTGCATTCCTCGTCGAAAGCCTCGCCGAAGCCTCTTTTTATCGCAAAGCCGCGCAGATATTCCAGAGACTCGATGGCTATTGTAGTTGCGCTCTGTATATCCAGAGATTTAAGGCGTTCGATGTAGTTCATATACTTAATAGAGGTCTTTGAATAATATATATGTTCCATTCAAAGCCCTTATTGTGAACTTTTTGAATAAAAAAGTTCACAGTGATCTAAATACGAGTGAATAATATGTTTGATACGAAAGATGACAAGCTGTCAAAGATGGAAAAACGGCTGAACGAAATGGAAAAAAAGATGGAGCGGAATTTCGAACGCGTGAATGAAACTATATCTACGCTCAATGAAATAATATTTCACCTGCAAGCCGACAACACAAAACTGCGCAACGAGAAAGATTTTCTTGTAGAACGGCACAAGAAGCTGGTCATGCGCGTGCCTGTTCCTGACCTGTCAAGGGAAATAAACAACCATCTTGTAAAGCCTGCGGCAAACAAGATAAAAGAAAATGCGGAGCTTTTCAGAAACGCCGCCGTCGAAGGATTTATCGAGATAAAAGATCCGGAGCCCGTAAAAACAGTAAAACGCGATCCCGTAAAAGAACTCAAAGATCATGTAATCCGCAACACGCAAAGCAGCGGCAAGACGATAGACCGTCTTTACGAGCTGATAACGGAAAACGGGCGGGTAAGATGTGACGAAGCGGCAAGGCGGCTGAACGTGCACGAAATCCAGGTGGAAGAGTGGGGAAAGATACTGCAGGAGCACGAGCTGATAAAGATGAAAAAGAGCCCGTTTGGTAAAACAGAAATGATAAAGTTATAGTCAAAGATTCAATTCTTAAAGATTTCATAAAAGTTTATCGTAGATTGAAATGGATAATCATGTAATAGAATATGTGCATATAGGAGAGTTTCGCCTCGTGGATGGGAGAAAGGTTGTTGTTCAGTACCTTCCTTCCGGAAGAGGGAAAGCATCACTGTCTTATGGCTTCTACCAATCACATGAAAGAGGCCCGTCGTCTGCCGATATATTGCGTCCAGGAGGCGAGGCATGGGACGAAAGGTCTGTCAAAGAGTATATCAGAAGATGGCTGAAAGATCACTCTTCCTAAAATTTATTTGCAGACTATGCACGTGTCGATTTTTTTTATGCCGTTGACGTCCTTGAGAAGCCCCGCATCTATTATTACCTTTGCTATGCTGCACATATTGACGCAGAGGTCCTCGGCATTTATCTGCTTTGAATTAAGCTTGCCCGCAAGGTCCTTTATGTGCGCGGCGACTGCCTCGTTTTCTATCATTTCTGTTTTTCCGCGCAGCTGACGGAGATACTGGGATACAGCCGGCTGGCTTACATCGAGGAGCTTCGCAACCTCGCTCTGGTTAAGATTGTAGTTCTTTATGAGTTCCTTCGCCACGGCTGCGCGCAACGTCGGAAGAACATCGTTAACAACGATTTCGCAGACAGTCTTCATGAGTTTCTCTTGGCAAACAACTTTAAATGTATTGATTTTCGTTCGTTTTGGGATTGTTTTAACCAAAGATATGATAATCGTCAGAGAGAGTATTATCCATTGATACAAGGCAAAGCAAAGCTTTACCTGTACAGGAGAATCTTCGATTCTCCTTGTAATACTCTCAACTAGCATGATTGCGAGACCGAACGACGCACTACGTGCGTCAGTCTCTGGCAATCATGCTCCTGACGATTATCATTCGTCAAGTTAAAACAATCTAGTTTTGGTTGTTCGCAGACGGCTTACTGAACTCTTCCTGTGCATATCCCGGAATCCCGGTTGTCCTTTATTCCGCTCATATCATAGTAGATCGTGACGCGGTAGTTGAACGTATCGTCTGTCCGCGCGTCATTTTTTTTTGAAGAAGTAATTATGAATGAGTCGCCGGCATTTACGTCTGTAGCGAAACCGATATCAGAGCTCTCGAGCGTTACTGATTTTATTTTTATGTCGCGAACACCATTGAGCAATTCCAGAGAATACTCGCCGGGCGTCATCTTCTGGCTTAAGAATACAAAATACTGAAAGCCGCTGCAGGACGAGCGCGTCTCGCCGGGCTGGAAGACGACGATTACCGCGACGACCAGGACAACGGCGATGAGCGCAGCCCAGAGATACTTCGCGATTATTTCCGGGTCGTATTGCATGATATTAGATCTGCCGGCCTGCTTAAAAATCTATTCCTTTTTGTTAGCTTTGTTGAAAAAGTCGGTCATTGTGATACCACAATGACCTAGCGCTATACAGAGATCAATTGATCTCTGTCACTTTTTCAACAAAGCTATTCCCTTTTGCTGATAGCTAGACTGACAAGGCCGCCTATGTTGGCGAGAAATATATTTCTGAGCATCTCAAGAACAAACCATACGCCCAGCGCAGTTGTGACGGGGAGCCATCTCACGTACGCGTTGAAAATTTCCGAGGAATTGACGACGTTTTCAACAGCCAAGGTAAGCGCAGAATCAGAAAGCGTAGAAGCTCCCGGCATCGAACGCACGACAGACTTCATTGCCACAGTCATCTCAGAACGGAAAGATGCGCCGTATTCCGCCTGTGCGG
>DATDYJ010000055.1:0-3159 GCA_035289025.1 archaeon | reverse complement strand
CAATAAAGGCCGAAGGGAAAAAGAAGAAATAATTTCTACATAAGCAGAAAAAAAACTGAACTTAAATACGCTTTGGAAAAAGACCTTCTATGAACTCAGGAGCTTTCATTAACAGATCGCAACTTGATGACAACAATTTAGATGAAGTTCAGAAATTTCGAAAAATGGTAAGACGTCCGGATGGTTATCTTCAGGGTCTTGAGACCCCGCTTGGTCATGTTTATTCTGTTGTGCTCGAAGAGCTTTCACGGCAAGGAAAAGATGCAAAACCAGATGTAAACGGGTTCTTATCATTTGTGGAATCTAGACTTACAGATAGGGGTAGCTATCTTGAGTCAATTGAGTCAAGGCGTACTGACTTATTAACACCATCATACTACCCGACGTACACCTGGGTAATAATGGAATACATAAAATCGAAAGGCTTACCTTACGAAACATGCGAAAAAGTAATGAAAGATATAATGGGATTTAACCCTTATGACAAAAGAAGTACATGGGATTTTCTTAAGATTCCTGAACCAGTAAACCCTTGAAGTAATCCCTACACGAGCAGCAAGAAAAGATTTCCAAAGACAAGCGTTACGATCAGTGTTATCGCAAAAACCGGCACAAAACGTACGCCGTCTTTTATCGTGACGTATTTCTTGCTCGATCGCAGCTTATGTATTTGACTGTCGCTCAGGCCCACCCAGTTGCCCTTTTCCAGCACGTCGCCTTTCTTCAGTTTGCTCACCGGTATCTTGCGGGTGAAGAAATGGTTTTCTACCGTTTTGGCGTATACGAAAAATACTGCAAGAAACGACATGAACGCGAGGAATATTGTCAGTGGGAGAATTATCGGGTAGCTGTATGAAACTGCCAACGAGCCCGCGAAAGCTGCAAGCGGCAGTACAATCATCCACGACCTCTTTCTGGCGTTTTTGGCAAACAGCGAAAATAAATGAGGGTTCATCAGGCCGATGGCCAGCGCATAAACCACTGTGTACGCTATGGCTACTATGGCAAAATTCATAATATACGGAAATATGAACAGCGCCCCGTCGTACACGGGCAGCATATAGCCTATCGCCGCGAGAATCCAGGCGTCTGCGCCGCCCCACTGACCCTTCTTGTACATAACAAAGCCGATAGCAAGGAGGACCGTGCCGACCAGGAGGGAAATCATCAGGTTTGTGTATACGCCTGTGGTAAGACCGTTTATAATCCAGTAGAATATGCCGATGCCTATCATTGCGTACGGGAGATGATCGGGCACCTCGGTGGTTTTGAGGTCCCAGATACCAGCCAAAACCGTGCCGACCACAGCTATTACAATAATTTCAAGCATTCTACTATTTGAACGCTGTCCTAAAAAACCTTTTTAAGTTGTTCATTTACAAGTAATACATGGTAAAACAAGTTTTACCCGTACGTGTAAAACTATGTTTTACACTGTATCAATAACGAGGATCTCAACATGTTACCACAACATATAGGCGTCATACTGGACGGCAACCGGCGCTATGCAAAAGAACTCATGAAACGGCCGTGGGAAGGGCACAAATTCGGCAAAGAAAAGGCTCGCCAGGTCATACAGTGGTCGTGCGAATCCGGTATAAAGTACATAACTGCCTACGTGCTCTCGCTGGAAAACATCAGAAGTCGGCCGAAAGGCGAGCTTCGTATGATACTGAAATATTTCAGCCAGGAAATGGACTCCATGCTCACTGATAAGGGGCACGTTGTGCACAAGCACAAGGTAAAGGTGCGGTTCATCGGCAGGACGCAGATATTACCAGACGGTTTGCAGGAAAAAATGAAGGCTGTTGCAGAAAAAACAAAGAATTACAAAGGCCACACGCTCAATATTGCCGTAGCATACGGCGGCCAGCAGGAAATCGTTGATGCCGTGAAGAAGATACTTGTAGAGGGCCTGAGTGGCGTTATCAAACCTTCGGATGTCAATGAGACGCTCTTCAAGCACCATCTCTATACAAACGGGCAGCCGTATCCTGATATGATATTAAGAACAGGCGGCGAAAAGCGGCTCAGCAACTTTTTGCCGTTCCAATCGGCGTACAGTGAACTTATTTTCACGGACGTCAAATGGCCCGCGCTGACACGGAAAGATTTCGACGGTGCGCTGCAGGAATTCTCGGACAGGAAGAGACGGTTCGGGAAGTAGCTTTTATAAGATATATCGCAGACCCTAAGATATCTTTCTGCTATAAGTACTGTCTCAGAAAAATAATTCTATGGGTCTGAAACAAATTTTTCTGCCAACAATATCCAGGATATTTATTTTCCTGGTTCTCATCCTTGTAACGTCCGTTTTTAACCTGGCGACTTATTGTCCAGGATGCACGAGAGCATCTTATGGGTTTCCTTTTGCTTTGTACGAGCTGCCAGGATGGGATCTATACGGTCCTATGCCTGGTTATAGAATATTGTATTCAGGTTTGATGGTAGATATAGTAATCTGGTATATAGTTTCCTGCGCTGTTGTTTCCATAGTTAGCCAAAGAAGAAAGAAGCCCGATAAAAGATAGGTTACTGAGTGATCTGGAAACGAAGCCACATGTTGAATTCTCTTTAAAAGTCTAAAGAATTAATTCTATCCATGAGTTACATTGACATTGCGAAGAAGTACAAGAGGGGACCGCAGGTCGTCACGCGCAAGGACGCGGCGATAATTGCTGCGGAGACCGGGCTGCGGCCGGACTGGCGCTGCCTTGATCTTGGCGGCGGATCTGGGTTTCTTGCCTTGTTTCTTACCAACCTTGTGCCTAACGGATCCGTAACATGCTATGAGATACGCAAGGAACACGCCGACATAATAAAACAAAACATAAAGACGTCGGGCTTCACAAACATCAAAGTCATCAACAAACCTGCGGAGAATTTCACGGGGAAAAATTTTGATCTCGTTACAATGGATATGAAGGGCGCGGAAGGTCTAGTGGAAAAAATTCACAAGGCTCTCAAGAAGGGCGGCTTTCTTGCCGTTTACAGCCCGCACATAGAGCAGCAGATCGCGTGCCGTGTTACAATAGAAAAAGCAAAATTCGAGCGCGTAAAGACAATAGAAACCGTGCAGAAAGACTGGCAGGTTGATACGCGCGGTTTCACGCATCCCGTGCCGTCGCAGCTGGTTCATACAGGTTTTGTCACGATCGC
>DATDYJ010000054.1:0-4403 GCA_035289025.1 archaeon | reverse complement strand
TAAATCAATTTACGAATATGATTGAGCTATGATTACATTCGGGTTCTACGGCAGGAGCGGCCAGGGCGTCGGCCGTGCCGTCAATTTGCTCGCAAAGGCCTGTTTTGCTTCCGGGCTGAACGTCCAGAGCTTCACTTCTGTGCCTTCTAACCGCAGGGGGTCGCCTGTTGTGGGGCTGGTGAAGACGGACAAGGCGCCGATACTTTCCCGCCAGCTGGAGGAACCGGACTACTACGTGGTGCTGGATGCCAAGATGATGCCCAAAATCAAGGAAAACAGCGTGCTTATATTAAATGCCCCTTCGAAGCCAATATCGGACGCGCTGAAGAAGAAGAAAGTAAAGGTCTACTCGGTGGATGCCACAGGCATTGCGCTGACTATGCTAAAGGCCAACGTGCCTAATACGGCGATGCTCGGGGCGATCACGAAGCTGTTCAACAAGATCTCGATGAAAAGCATCCGCGAGTCTTTAGAGTTGGGCGACATGGCACGCGAGAATACAAATGCTCTGGAAGAGGGCTACAGGAACGTGAAATGAAATGTATAAAATAAGAATATGTTTCTTTTCAACACTTGTCGGAGTTGAAAATAAATGATATCCGAAGAAGAAGCCAGATACGGCAGCCTGCCGATAATAAACGCGCATATACAGGAAGCGCCGTCGCGCGTGCGCGTCGTCAAGCCTCGCATCGACCTCAAAAAGTGCGAGAAGAGTTATAATTGCGTCGTCTTCTGCCCGACAGGGGCAATAAAGCCTGATGCAAAGGGCTTTCCAGCGATCGATTACAATCTTTGCAACGGCTGTTTGATATGCTTGCGCGAGTGCCCGACGTTTGCAATAAGCGAGGAACAGGAGAACAGGGCAGTTAAAATTTAGTGATAATTATGAAGCCTACTGGACAAAAACGAGGTTTTAGAAAATGAAAGGACAACTACTATCAGCAACGCACGCCGCATCTTTCGGAGCTAAGCTTGCGGTCGTTGAGAGCGTGCCGCATTTTCCCGCGCCATTTTCAGTTGATATTGCAAACAGTCTGCAGAAAATACACAAGTGCGATATCTTCGAGGTGGAGTCGGCCGGCTCTGCGTTTTCCGCCGCGCTGGGCTTGTCTGCTGCCGGCAAGCGCGTTCTTGTGCCGTGCTCATCGCCGCTTTCCAGCGAAGTGTTCAGCTCGCCTTTTATGAGGCTGCCGTTCACTGCCGTGAACGTTTCGCGAACCGGCACCAAGAGCGATCATACCGCGGTTATGGCGCTTCGCGATTCCGGCTATCTGATGTTCTTTCCCGAGAGCAACCAGGAGATATACGACACAGTTTCGCAGTCTTACCGCGTGGGTGAAGATGCGAAAGTGCTGCTGCCTTCCATAATAAACATTGACGGGGTTCATAATTTCTCCGAGACCGTGCAGACGTCCAACGACAACAAGGGCTTTTTGTTCAAGACACCGAAAAGGCTGGACACAAAAAAACCGAGTGTGCTGGACCTTTCCGCGGAGAACTACGACGAGCTGAAACTTCAGCAGCACAAGGCGATGGAAAACGCGCTTGACCTGATTGCGAAGACGGACGAGAAATGGGGGCAGAAATTCAAAAGAAGCTACGGACTAATCGAGAAGTTCATGACAGCAGATGCGGAAATAATAATAGTAATGATGGGCTATCACACTGCTACTGCAAAGGCAGCGGTGCAAAAGATGCGAGCCGCAGGAAAGAAGGTTGGCATCCTGCGGATAAGAGTTTTCAGGCCGTGGCCTGCAGCTCAGGTGGCCGCAGCTCTTGCAAACGCAAAAAAAATTGTCGTGTTCGACCAGGCCGTATCTTTGGGCGCGGGTAGCATACTTGCAGCGCACATCCGCAGGCCGACGAGCAGCGTAATCAGCCTTGGCAAATACCCGAGCGAGAAGGACTTTGCAGACATCATCGAGAAAGTTTCAAAATCCGAGAAAGAAATAAAGTTGTGGCTCTAAAAAGCTTAAAAGGATTTCGGTTATCTGGTTTATATGGCAGCACAGTTATTTTTCTCGGCCGATGAAGTTCCTGTAGGCATAAGAACTAATTTATTTCTGCCAGGAAATGACAGCCCTGAAACCCATGAGGGCTCTCCAGTTGTCTTTCGCGTGCTGTACGGCGGGATCCCGATGAGAAAGAAGATATATCTAGACGGAACAATTTCCGGCTTTGGAATAGACGGAGCCACTGAAGGCGTCCGGTTTTCCCCAGAAGAAGTTTATTCTGCAGAAAATGCACCGACCGGAAAGCGATATCTGCCTTTTGTAAACGGCAGACGTGTGCAATCAGATGCGAAAAATCCTCATCCGGCAGAAGTAGTAAAATACAATAATGACGTTTTTTATTTCTCATGTTGCTTTCCTTTTCAGCAACTTGACGTAACAGGAATACCTGCATATGAAGAGGAAGCAAGATTGTACTCACACCTGTCCGACGAAGCGCTCGTTGGCTTTTCCAAGAACCCTTATCGTGGCCTTTCTGTTTTTGCCCCACTTACAACAGCTGAATTCCGAGGTACCACTGCGTTGGAAATTCTGGCCAGAAGGCACAGGGAAAAAGATGACGTAGGATTAGTTGAGCTTTTAGAACAAATAGGAAATAAATATCTCACAGTTTGCGAACTGCCTGCTGATACACTTCTAGTACCACATAAGTAACATTTGTAATTCTTTTGTAATTTCAGTTTTCTTAATAAACCTGCTGAAATAATTATATATCATGGACATCACGAACGTTTTTGTTCTCGCTATTTTCATGATACTGTTCCTTTTCGTCGCAGCCGTTACGGGCTTTGGACAATTCCTGATTATTATGGTTGTATTTTTCATAGTGTTCGCCGCAATTACGATAAAAGGCGGGAATCAGCTTTAAGAAAGTTTTGAAGATCTTGTTATCATGAAATTGCTTGCAATTGCTGCCATAATCGTGGGCATGTGGTTTGCATTCAACAGCGGCTACGGCGGTTATTCTAATTCTTACAACAGCGGCGGAAATTATTACGGTGGCAATTCCTTCGCGCCGAACTATGCAACCGTTTCATACCCGATGAACAATTATTGGGGCGGCTACGGGAACCATTACTATTACAGACCGGTCAACAATTACTATGGCGGTTGGTAAGCTTTTTCTTTAACTTTCTTTAGAAAAGAAACTTAGCCAAGAAAATATTAAAGAAAAACCTTGGAAAAGAAATACCAAGAAAAATATTACTTAAAGAGATTTTCCTTCATCTTTTCCTTAACGTCTTTTATCGTATCGAATAATTCATCAAGACGTTTTTGCAGCAGATCTTCCTGACCTTCAAGATAGTACCATGTTGCGTATTGCTTGTATTTGCGCGGGAGCACGTGACGTTTTATCTTCAGGCCGCGCCTGTTCGCCATTAGAAATAACTCGTTGTGCTTGGCGAATTTCTTTTCAACCTCAATGGCAGGCATAGGGCCGCTGCTGCGCAAATACGTTTCGAACTCGTTGACGTTGCCTTTCTCGGGTGCGCGCAGGCCTTTTATCCAGTGATATGCGGCGGAGTAGGACACGCCTAACTGCGAAGCAATTTCGTTTGCGCTTTTGCCCTCGCCGTGCAGCTTCATGGCTTCGTCGTATTTCCTGCCGTAAGTCTCGCGGCCTTTTCGCACTGGCATAGAATTAATTGACGTTTTGGTAATTAATAGAAGTTTCTACAATATTTTCCTATGAACGTTTCAATAAGACTTGCAAAGAAAAGCGACCTAAAGACTTATACCGACCTTCTCCAGAAAACTTATCAGGCAGCTTACACTAACGAAAAACTCGGGCTGACAAAAGACTGCTTTTCGAAGAAAAATTTCGCCACTGATGATACCCAAAAATACCTTAAATCGTCTCTTGTTGTCAACGCGAAGCAGAAAACTTGGCTAGCATTCCTTGGGAAGAAACTTGTCGGTTCTATCACTATTACAAATAGGGGAAAAGCATGCGAACTAAGAGGATTTTATGTTGCCACAAAATATCAGGGTAAAGGAATAGGACGGCAGTTGTGGAAACGCGCACTGAATTTTGTCGATAACAAAGACATAGTTCTCGACTTGTATGCACATAACCGCAAAACAATTAACATGTACAAGAAATGGGGATTTTTTACAGACAAGAAAAAAGGGATTTTCTACAGACACTGGCCTGAATGGCCTGATGGGCTGAAGGCCAAATGTTTTTACATGAGATTAAAACAAAAATAGACTTTTCGCAAAAGACTTAATGGGTCAGGGAGGAATCGAACCTCCGATATCCACCTTGTAAGGGTGGCGTATGGCAGAAAGACATTATAATTTGCCTATCTCATGCCGCTAGACCACTGACCCGATCAGAAAAGATGTAATGCAGAATTCTTAAATCCGTTTACCTTCTTGCACGCCTGT
>DATDYJ010000053.1:0-3376 GCA_035289025.1 archaeon | reverse complement strand
GGTCGGCCAACGAAGGCATACTATGAGGGACTTCAATGCCCAACGAAACAAGGCTTCTTTGGACATTCATGATATATTCCGCTGTCCTGCGATCTGTTATTTCATACAGGCTGCCGGTATCGATAGAAACATCGTAAGAATCGGGCCCCAGAAGACTTTCGTCAAAATCTTTTATGAAAATATTGCCTTGCCGGATTTCATCCAACACATCACTGTTTGACAATACAGCCATACATATCAAAGAAGACAATGCCGGCAAATTTTAAAAACGCCGCATTAACGATAAACCTTTTCCCCTGATGCCGAACACCGCCGAGAATATGCTCTCCCGCTCTTTAAGGGCGTATTCAGATTCGGCAAGCTTCGGTGAATAGACGTTCGGCTTGCTTCCGCGGCGTAGCTTCCAGCACCCACTGCGAATGCGTATCCCTGCGTTGGCTCCTCTGCGCCAGTCAATGCCGTGGCATCCACCGACTTCATCTGCTCCGTGGTCATGGCCGTCCCAACAAGGCAGGAACATGACAATATAGCGCCGGTTATGTCCGCCTTCGCAAGGTCGCTCCTGCACAGGTGCGCCCACTGGAGATCCGCCCCTTTCAGTGACGCACGGTCCATGATTGCACCCTTGAATATGCCCCATCTTGCGTCCGCGCCGTCAAACCGCGCATCGCGCAACAGCGCGCCGGAGAAATGGCACTTCTGCAGCTTCGCGCCCGTGAAATCGGCGCCGCTAAGGTCGCACTGCCCGAAATCCGAGCCGGACAGGTCGGCGTTTCTGAAGCAGATGCCGCGAAGGCCAAGGGAGACGAAGTTGCCGCCGCGCACTACGACGGAGGAGAAGTCGCGGCTTCCGTTCCTGTACTCTTCAGCGACCTGTGATGATTGCATGAGGAGAAATGGCGCGAAGATTCTTAAGGCGTTGTACCGATGGGCTCGCCCGGATTTGAACCGGGGTCTCATGCTATTTCTAAACCCTTGTTCAGAGTTTTCCCAAAGCACGGATCCTACCAAGCTAGACTACAAGCCCTGATGAATGAGAATATCTGGAAAGCTTTAAATAACGTTGTATTAATATTATATTAAGGTGGTATTAAGTGGTAAAAGCTATAGTAGATTTGGATGACCATGCGAACAGAGTGATTAACATAGTCAAAGCTAAATACGGACTTCAGGACAAGTCTGAAGCCATTAATACAATTACCACGCAATACGAAGAGGAAATACTTGAACCGGAATTGAGACCTGAATTCATAGAAAAGCTAAAGAAAATAGAAAAGCAGCCTACTAAGAAAGTCAAGAATTTTGCCAAAGAGTTTGGTCTTGAATGACATATAATCTAGAGATGAGAGACCATCTCTATAAACTATTCAAGAAAATGGAAAAGAAAGAGAGGCAAAAACTGGAAATCATAAACAGGAAAGCAAAAGAAATTCTTGAAGACCCATACAGATACAAACCCCTGAAGGCTCCTATGCAACACATGTATCGGGTTCATATTGGCGGTAGTTTTGTTCTTATTTTTTCTATAGATAAAAAAACAAAATCTGTCATTTTAGAAGATTTTGCGCATCATGACGAAGCCTATAGGTAGATTGCGTAACAACCGCGTACATCTTACCATTAGCCTACAAAGAACCAAACCACCAACCTAACACAGCTACGAGCCCTTGACAACAGTAGAAATATACGGAAGTAGGTTTAAACCACCGCCGGTCACCGCTCCGGGCGGCGGGTGAGGTCGCTATAGACCGGCGGAATTGATGACGTAGCTCTCTCAAGCTTCTGGTTGCGCATGTAATGGCAGATTCTTTCATAATTGCTGCCGATGCTGTCAGCGTAAATAACGCCGCTCCAGAGACCGGAATTCCAGAAATACCTTTTCTTCAGGAAAGGGTGAAGGGCAAGGAGCTTCCTTCCCGTCGTGCCCTTGAAGACCTTTGCGAGCTCGTCAAGACGGTGCGTCACGCGCACCGCCCAGACCATGTGAACGTGGTCTTCATCAAAGCCCATCTCCTCTATGACTACTCCTTGCTTTTCTGCAACTTCATAGAAAAGTCTACTGCACTCCTCGCGAAGCGTGTCCCATCCAAAGATACGATGGCAGTACTTAACCTTGAAAGTCACGTGCACTTTCAACCTTGCAAAAATAGAGCTACCTCTAACAAACTCTTTGCCTTGGGAAGCCTTTAAGAAATCGCCCTGCCTACATCTAATTGGCATTAACGATGGCAGGGCGATTTCGCTCCCCATCCTTTTTGTTCTTCAATGAATTAGAACGACGGGGTTCCACCCCGTACCCCACCACCGGTCCGAGACCGGTGGAATTAACGCTTTAAATAATAAAGTATACAAAGTATACAAGGTGTTATAAGTGGAAAAAACTATCAGAGTCAAGGAAAAAACTTATAGGATGCTTAATGAGTTAGTTGGCGAGATAAGAGCCGAGGAGAAAACTCCTGTTTCCATGAATGAAGCTCTCTCGCGTCTTCTTAAGGAAAAGAAAAGGCGCAACGTGATGGATTTTGCCGGTTCGTGGAAAATGAGCGACAAGGAAGCGGAAAAAATGAAAAAGCGTCTCAAAAGAGCGTGGTCTGAATGGAAACCAAAGTCGTTCTAGATACTTCTGTTCTTGTAGACTTCATCAGAAATAATGAAAGTGCTGTTCTTCTTTTCAAGAATCTCGCTGAAAAATACGAGCTTTGGACGACTGATATAAACGTCTTTGAGCTTTATTACGGGGCGTATCTTAGCAGGGAGACCGACAGCAATCTGGCAGCAGTGAAAGGCATTGTAAATGCCATGCGCGTTTTCAGCACAACCGCAGAAAGCATGGAAATATCGGCAAAAATACTTGCGGACCTTGACAAGAAAGGCCAGAAAATCGAGATGAGAGACGTCCTTGTGGCAGGCATTTGCCTTTTCAATTCCTGCCCCATAGTGACCGGCAATAAGAAACATTTCGAGCGGATGGGCGTGAGATTGGCTGAATAGGGCTCACGGTACTGTCAACTATCAATATGTCAGCTATGATTTTAATCCTCTATGTATGAAAATCCATTCCTATGCCGCGCTCTTCCATTTCTTCTATCTCTTCCGCAAGAGCCTGATGCAAAGTATGATTCCTGTACCCGACAAGAGCTTTTTGGTCTTCCGCAAGAACGACTATTGCGTGCGTGAATCCTTCCGAGTATCTTGAGAAGTTCTCGCCACATATTATGTCTATTACGCCTTTGCATTTCGCTTTGAGCGCTCTGACATCGGCAAGAACTTTTTCTACCTCTTCTTTGGTTACTTCCGACTTCCATTTGAATATCGCAATATGGACAATCATATTCAACCGCATCACTCGTATAGACATACAATTGATTTACTTCTT
>DATDYJ010000052.1:0-3606 GCA_035289025.1 archaeon | reverse complement strand
TAACGGCGGCATGTGTGGTCTCGTTGATGATATGAAAATGATTGTTGAAAAAAGCATCGAGACATCAAATATATAAGTTTTGGCGTACAGTTGAGTTACAATGAAAACCGTGATGGTGGTGGATGACGAGGCGCCCATAAGAGAATTGCTTGGCGCCGTTCTTGGTTCTGCAGGTTTCACCGTTATCGCGGCTGTTGACGGAAAGGACTGCCTCAGGAAGCTTGAATCCATGAAGCCTGACCTGATACTGCTTGATATGATGATGCCCGGAATGTCGGGCCGTGAGGTCTGCCAGGGCATACGAAAGAACCAGAAAACAAAAAGCCTTAAGGTGATATTCGTGACGGTCGCCAAGTTCTCCGAAACAGGTAAAGATACACTGAAGGAACTGAAGGTTCTTGACTACATAACCAAGCCGTTCGACAATGACGATCTTATAAAACGCGTAAAGAAAGCTATTTAGATTACTGTGTTGGTTCCGTAGTGCTAAACAGGAACTCACGGAAGGCGCGCGGAATCAGGCGTTAAACATCTTATCCACGAACATTGACACGTCTTTCATGAGCTCTGAGTCCTTGTCTTCTTTAAGGCAGATAAAAATACACCCGTTTTTCGTTGATCTTATCTTTGAAACCAGCGAGTGGATGAATTTTATTGCCGTCGAACTGTCGTGATACGCCAGCAGCGTCGAAAGCGAGTCGAAAACGACGAAATTTTCCGGTTTTTTTATTGTGTCCCCGATGACTATACTAAGCTCTGTCAGCGCTTTCGGCGACGAGACAACGAGAACGTTGTACTTACTGTCACCGGATACTTTGCCCGTGACACAGTCGATAAAAAGTATCTTCTTTGTATCGATCTTGCTTTTTTTGAAGGATTCACCGAGAACGGAATACGGCTTGTTTATGGAAATGTAACACACCTTTTTCGATCTGGCGACAACCGCAGATACCAGACCGTTAACTTTGGACTCGTATGTGGCTTTCGGGAGAAAAGCAACTGCTATCTGGGACTGATTTATACTAAGCTTCATCTATAATTCGCCGCGTAATTTTTCTGTAATGTATATATATCGCACGTGCCAATATTTAACTATGGCATTGAAGGGCATGGGCAAGCCGAAGGACTCCCATATAACGCTTGCCTACCTAACGAAGGCGGCAAGAGACGAAAAAAAGGCACATCATGCGGGCGTGAAGAAACATCCGGTTAGCAGCGCCGATAAACATAGTGCAGTGAGACACGCCACGGTTAAGCATGCCGTACATCATGAACACAAAAAACAGCCTGAAAGAGACTACCTGAAAACCAGAATAGACGGGTTTGATGATCTTTTTGAGCATGGCATACCAACAGGCAGCTCAGTTCTGGTATCCGGCGGAGCGGGTTCCGGCAAGACGCTTCTCTCGCTTCATATAATAGCAAATGCCACGAAGGACGGCAAAAAATGCCTGTTTATGTCGTTCGAAGAGTCGGAAAGGCGCATACGGGAACATATGGAGGATTTTGGCTGGGACCCGCACGGAATGGAAAGGAACGGCCACCTCAAAATCCAGCGGCTGAGTATTTTTGACATACGGATCGCGCTCGACGCACTGATGGCCAAGTCCGAGGGTGAGCTATTGATAGACGTGAAACCAGTTATACTGCCCAAGGACTTCAAGCCTGACATTGTTGTTGTTGACTCACTGACTGCTATAGCATCAGCTTTTGCAGGCAAAGAATCCTACAGGAGCTATATAGAGCAGCTCTTCCGGTACTTTGAATCACTCGGGATAACTTCTTTTCTGGTAACAGAGACCACGCAGGTGCCAAGCATATTCAGCCCGACAGGCGTGGAGGAGTTCCTCGCGGACGGTGTTATAGTTCTTTACAATGTAAGAAAAGGGGACATAAGGGAGAGCGCCATCGAAGTTCTGAAGATGAGAGGGACGAAGCATTTGAAAAAAGTCGTTGCCATGCGCGTCGTTTCGGGCGAGGGCATAAAGGTGTACCCCGACCAGGAAGTCTTCGAGGGAATAGACGTAAAGTAGTGGATAAACGTGGACGATCTAAAGGAAATATCCAGGCTCGTACGGAAATCCGTAAATTCTGAAAAAAACGGCGCACCGGCAGATGGAACAGTGTTTGACAATGAAACAATAATGCTCCGCGCCGGCATTGAAAAATCCATTGAAGTCATATTCATATGCGATTTAAGCGGCGCCATAACATATGCCAATCCAGCATTCGAGTGGGTATACGGCTACACAAAAGAAGAGACGCTCGGAAAGACACCGAGAATAATAAAATCCGGGAAGCTTTCGGCAGAAGCGTATAAAGCGTTCTGGGAAAAAATACTTGCCGGCGAAACTACTTCCGGCGAGATGATCAACAAAACAAAAGACGGGAGGTATATAACTGTCGAAGGCTCCGTCAATCCGATAACCGTCGGCAACAAAATTATCGGCTTTCTGGCGATACAAAGCGACATAACGGAAAGAAAGGTAACAGAGGATGCGCTGAAGAAAAAGAACGACGAGCTTGAAAGGTTCATAAAAATAGCAATCGGCAGAGAGCTGAAGATGATTGAACTGAAGAAGAGAATCAGGGAGCTGGAGGAGAGACGGTGAAGCTTTTTTACAGGCTGACAATGACAATCGCGGCGGTTACGCTGTTCGTCTGCATAATCACCAGCGCGTACCTCTTTCGCTCCGGAAACATAAGGGAAATAAACACAGCACTGACGAAAGACATGATTCCGGAACTGACGCTGCTCGACGATATGAACAACGAAATAGGGATTTTCACATTAAAAACGCTGGAGCTCAGGATGTCCGGTTCGGACGCTTCGCAGCTGTTTCAGGAACGCGAAAAAGCAAGAAAAGATGCCGGTGCAGCACTGACTTTGTACAAAATCATTGCCGGCGACATGGATCCGGACGCCGTAGAATTTGAGGAAAAACTGTCCGCGAACTGGTCGGCTATCCAGGAAACCGCGCGCGATCTTGAGTCTGCTACGGCGGAAGATCATGTATTGCAAAAAAAAATCGGCGAGCAGAGGCTCGGTATCATTTATTTGATACGCACAGGTATACAAAAAGAGTTGCTGGAAATAGCCGAACTGACAGACGAGATAGAAACTTCTGTCGCGTTCGACATCAATATGATTGCAGTGACGCTGACGCTTTATGCAGCGGCATGCGCGGCAATAGTTCTCTCTCTTTATTCTGTATCGCGGTCCGTGACGGACCTGAAAAATGATGTGGAAAAAGTGGGCGCAGGCGATCTCGGCGTGAAGAGCAAACTAAAAAGAGCGGATGAAATCGGTTCTCTTGCAAGTGCATTTAACAAAATGATAGACGACCTCAAAAAAACACGTGACGCTCTGACGGAGAAAACAACAAAGGAAATAGAGGCAAGGACGATACTGGAGCAGAAAGTAAAAGAACTGACGGATACAAAGACGGCCATAATAAACATGATGGAAGACACAGAGGAGCTGAACAAGAAGCTCAGGATGACCCAGAAAACTTTGAAGGCAAATGTCGAGGAGCTCAAATTTGAAGAAGTCAAGAAGAATGAATTCATGTCGACAGCGGCGCACGAGCTGAAGACGCCGCTGAC
>DATDYJ010000051.1:0-14397 GCA_035289025.1 archaeon | reverse complement strand
CTGCACTCGTCGCAAAGGAAGAAAGAACTTACAAATACGGTGAAGACATTCTCGACGGTAGCGCTTTTCCTTGTGCTGCCGTTTGCCATAATCGTGTTTTCTTTCCCTAGTATAGTGCTGAATCTGTTCTTCGGCCCGAGTTTTCTGCCGGCCGCTGATGCGCTCAGGATACTGTCTGTCGGCGCCGTGTTCTTTTCTATCTTCTACATATTTCAGATAACTTTGCTTGGCATGGGAAAACCGTGGCTGAACACCAAGATAATAATCGCGACGTCGGCAATTAGTCTCGTACTGAATATAATAACAGTTCCTTCGATGGGAATAATCGGCGCCTCGCTTGCGTCAACCACTACGTTCTTCATTGGTACTGCTATATCTTACTGGTGCCTCAGGCGCGGCATCGCACTTCAACTGGACTTCCTTAAACTGGCGAAAATATTCTTTGCGGCTGTCGTGACGACAATTTTCATAGCGTTTGTAAAAGCTCCGATACACCCGCACGCGTACATCGAAGCTTTTGTCGTGCTTGTCCCGGCCTTCGCGATATACGCGTTTATAATAATCCTCGCGAAAGGCGTCGAACGCGGCGACCTGGACAAACTTAAAGACAACGGGGTTCCGGTGCCAAAATTATTTTACCGGGTGGTCAGATGAAAATAGCAATACTGCACGATTATTTCGATAAGACGGGCGGCGGCGAGCGGCTTGTGCTCAATCTTGCGCGGGCGCTGAAAGCGGATGTGTATACGGGGTTCATCGAACACGACAAGACCTTTGACACGAGCGGTGTGAACGTGATAAGCCTCGGCATCACAGGCGGAAATATACTTTACAGGAACAGAAGGATATCAAAGGCGTTCTCAAAGCTGCGACTTAACTACGATTTTTATATATTCTCCGGCGTGTGGTGCATTTCCGCAGCAAAAAACCATCACCCGAACCTCATATACCTGCATACGGTTCCGAGATTTGCTTATGATCTCAAACAGTACTATTCCGACAGGATGAATCCCGTCGGGAGGTTCTTTTTCGACAGGTTCATCAAAAAATGGAGGCCGTTATTCGAGGAAGACATGCGGCACTTTGACAGTATTTGCGCCAACTCCGAAAACGTAAGGAACAGGCTGCTGAGATATCTTGGCAGCGGCCTGTACAGGAAATCAACGGCGGTGTACACTGGTTTTGACACGACAAAATTTTACTGCAAGAAAGACGCAGGGTTTTACTTGTCTACATCGCGGCTTGATCCGCTGAAAAGAATAGATATTATTATAGAGGCGTTCAAGAAAAATAACCGCGCGCTGCTTATAGCAAGCGGCGGACCGGACGAGAAACGGCTGAAGCGTCTGGCAGAGGGCTGCCACAACATACGGTTCCTCGGGCGCGTAAGCGACGATAAGATGCGGGAGCTGTACGCTACGTGCCGCGCAACAATCATAGCCGCCGTTGACGAGGATCTCGGTCTCGTGCCGCTGGAAAGCCACGCCTCCGGCAAGCCGTGCATAGCCGTAAAAGAAGGAGGATTTACCGAGACGATAACAGACGGCAAGAACGGGGTATTTTTCGAGCCGAACGCGGATTCGTTAAACAGGGCTGTTGCCAGAGCGGAAAAGATAAAGTGGAACAGGCGCTACATAATTTCGACTTCAAAAAAATACGACATATCGGCATTCACGGCGAATATGGTAAACATAATCAAACGCGCTGCGAAGAAATGATCTCTTTTATACCCTTTTCCAGGTCGTATTTCGGGCTGTACCCAAGAACCTTTCTGGCCTTGGATATGTCCGACAACTGTACGGATATGTAATTCTTTACCGTATTCTTGACGTATTTCGGTTTTATTTTTGTGCCAAGCGACGTGTTTATCGTTTCAACGAGCTGGTTAAGTGATGTGGTCTTGCCCGTGCCGATGTTGAATATATCGTTTCGCCCTTTCTTCATGGCAAGTATATTTGCCTGAACAACGTCGGCGATGTAAGTAAACTCGCGGCACTGGCTGCCGTCACCGTAGATAACGGGCTGCTGACCCTTTTGCATTGTCCAGATAAACTGCGACACAAGATTGGCAAAATTTCCCTTGGATTTCTCGTTAGGCCCGTAAATGCTCATGTAGCGGAAGCCTACACTGTCAAGTCCGTATTCCCTGTAAAACAGCGCCGCGAAGTGCTCATTTATCAGTTTGGTCGAGGCGTAGAAATTAAGCGGAGGCGTTTCAGAGTCTTCATTAACAGGAGGTTTTAGATTGCCGTATATGGACGAGGTCGATGCGTAGACAAGTTTCTTCACGCCGTTGTCGCGGCACGCATTCAGAATGTTTATGAACCCGTCCACGTTTACTGACACGGCATCGCGGAGATTCGTCTTGAACATCGGGGATGCCGACGCGGCTGCCTGGTTAAAAACAATGTCGATGCCTTTCGTGGCGCTGGCGACAAGCTTTTCGTCGCGTATGTCGCCTTTTATTATCTCTACATCCACACCGGACAGGTTTCCCACAGTACCAAGCGAGAAGTTGTCAAGCACGGACACGTCGTGCCCGTCGGCCACAAGCCGTTCGACTAAATTGGAGCCGATGAAACCCGCGCCGCCTGTGACAAGTATTTTCATAGCTATAAAACTCTCCCAAGTGTTTAAGAAACTTCAAAGATTGCCCTGACAGAAGCAAGCCTTTCAGGCGTGCCCATGTCCTTGACGAACCAGCCACTTGGCAGCATGAAGCCGTATATGTCCTTTTCCCCGACAAGACGGAACAGAATATCCTTTTCTATATTGCTTACACCTTCGGGTATTAACTTGATCAGGGATTGTCCTGCTATTATTATTCCTGAATTGGACGTTCTGTACAAGTCCTGCCCGCGGCCTATGAACTGTATTACTCTGTCTCCTTCCAGCCTGATTATGTCGCTGTCTAAAGGGTGATCAGTTTCACGGACGAGAACAGTAGCGAAGCATTTCTTTTGCAGGTCGAACTCGATCATCCTGCGGAAATCAAATTTCCCTATCATCTTGTCGCCGTTGATGATAATAAAACGGTCAGCATCTTTTAGATACTTATACGCATTTCTGATTGCCCCGCCGCTGCCCAGCCGGTCCGGCTCGTCCGGGTATTCTATATGCACTCCTTCCCACTCAGATCCGAAATATTCTTTTATATTGTCAATCAGGTAGCTGCCGCAAACAACTATGTCAGTGATGTCGGCATCTCTAAGAATTTCAATCTGATGCTGAAGCACCGGCTTGCCTGCTATTTTTATCATCGGCTTGGGCATAGTATCGGTAAGCGGCCTGAGACGCTCACCTCTTCCGCCCGCGAGTATTACAGCCGTCACGTCAGGATTTATTATTTTTGAAGCGTCGAGTATCCCGGATGCAACATAATCGGCTTCTCCGCCGCCAATAAAAATTGTCCTGCAGCCTGCAGCTTTGCCCATTTCTATGTCAGAGGCGCGGTCGCCGACGACAAAAGACCCCGGGAGGTCTATGTCAAAATCTTTGCACGCCTGATCGATCATACCGGTTCCGGGCTTCCTGCAGGCGCATTCTATCCTGTACTTCATTGCATGTTCAGGAATATCAGCGTGATGCTTTTCCGGATGATGAGGGCAGAAATAAAATGCATCTATTTTCGCGCCATGCTTTGCAAGCTCCGCAGCAAGTCTTTCATGCCTTGACCTGATTTCGTCTTCGGTCATGATTCCGCGCGCAACAACAGGCTGGTTTGTAACAACTATTACAATGTATTTTTCATTTAGACGTTTTATCGCCTCGGCTGCGCCTGGAAGAAGTTCGAGACGGTCATAACGGTTGAATCCGGGATCCTTAGTTATTACCCCATCCCTGTCAAGAAAAACAGCCTTCATTTGCCGTACAACTCGTGCTCTGCGAGCTCGCATATTATGTGCCCTACCATCATGTGCATTTCCTGTATACGCTCGGTCTTTGTGTGTGGTATCTTCACGGAGAAATCTATTATTGGATCACACACACGGCTTATCATACCTCCGTCTTTTCCTGTGATGTAAACAACCGTGGCACCTTTTTCCTTGGCTTTCTTCAAAGCGTTCATTACATTGACGGCTTTGCCGCTTGTGCTCATTCCTATAACTACATCGCGCGCATCCGCAAGGGACTCGATCTGGCGCGCAAATACGTTATCGAACGACGAGTCGTTTGATATTGCGGTCATTATGGATGTGTTAACAGTAAGCGCGATACCGTTCAGCATCGGCCTGTTAGGTATCTTCATCATGTTAACCATCTCGCTTACCATGTCCTGGGCTATTGCTGCGTTACCGCCGTTGCCGAATACAATTATCTTCCCGTCGTTCTTGTAACACTCGACTACACTGTTTGCAATGTTATGCACACTTTCTATCAATTTCGGGTCGTGCAGCATGCTGTCGACAAGCGCGGCTTCCTCCATTATGCGATCTTTTATTGTCTCCCTGTAGTCTCTTGACTCGTGCCTGCGCTCGAACCTGTACCTTATTGGTCTTGCGCCCAGTTTTTCCAGGGCCCGCGTGACGTTTTCTGTTTTGCCTGGACAGAAAAACATAGCAGACCCGCCTGCTCCGGCACCTATGAAACGGCCTCCCAGTGCACCGGCTTCCATAGCCGCGTTGTAAATTTCATCAATCCTCTGGTTTGTTATATCGGGCGCAGTAAGTTTCTTGACTTTCCAATCAAGGTGCATTATATCGCCTATATCGGAGAATTTTCTTGACTCAAGAACAGCCCTCATTTTCATCACGTTTTCACGCTTGATATTTAGTATTGCCACGCTGTCTTTTGCTTTCTTTCTCTGCTCTGCGTGCAGTGCAGATCCGCTCTTTTCGCGGGGCACGTAGAATAGCAGCAAACTATTTTCAAGCTCTTCCAGTTCGCGGCCAGTAAGTTTCACGGGTGTTAATTGTACTGCACCTTTTGTGAAGTGCATGTAGTTCATACCGCCGTATGCAGCAGCCCACTGGTCCTGGTATCCGCCTTCTATAGCCAGGACGTTACGCTCTATGTGATAGGCAAGCCGCGCTACTTTCTCGTCCGTCATCTCTATGCCGTTAAGCTGGTTGAATGCGCGTATCATTGATACGGCGTGAGAAGCACTGCCACCAAGTCCGCTCTCCAGAGGTGCGTCTGTATGAGTTATTACTTCTATTCCGTTGTTTCCGTAGTGCTTTGCCACGGCTTTCATCATATTGAGCGACCGGTCGCCGAAATCTATTTCGCTGGGCGAGTTGAATTCTATGGTCTGGCCTGTTTCAAGGGAGCGAAGAACAATTTTATTTTCATCCAGTTTGTGAATTTCACAGTAAGAGTAGAGGTCTATTGTAGCATTTATACCGTTGCCCCAGCCCAGAAAGTCCGTGTAGTAGTCGCTGTCACCGCACGTGCCGAAAGAAATACGCACAGGTGCCTTGCTTTTTGCAACAGCCTGATTAGCAT
This sequence comes from archaeon, assembly GCA_035289025.1. Lineage (GTDB taxonomy): Archaea > Aenigmatarchaeota > Aenigmatarchaeia > GW2011-AR5 > GW2011-AR5 > GW2011-AR5. Next base: position 8,952 of record DATDYJ010000051.1, on the reverse strand, counting down.
GCTGCATCACGGAGTGTTCGGGTATCATAGTATCACTTGAAAATCTATCTGTCAGAAACGGACCCAGAAGCATCAAAATAATATCCGTAGTGCTTCGCCGCAGATAATCTCGCCGCTTGCGGAAGCATACTAGGATCTATGCTATGAAGTTCGTTATCAATACATCTGTAAAAACCCTTATCACCTTTGGTAATTTCTATATCGTCTCTTCGCATGCAGTATAGAACACCATTCTCAACACACAGCGGTATTATATTCATTGGAAGTATTTTGATATCCCCGTAACGAAACATTTTATCACCAAAACTTTAACTCATATACGTGGACTTTCGCTTTTATAGTTTATTGTTCATACTTCTTCATACTTTTACGGTGCAGCGATAGAAACGTAGCAGCCGAGTAAAAGAGGTTCCAAGCATGGTAGAACGCATTACGATAACGATAAAGAAAGACGTGCTGCGGCGCGTGGACAGCATGATCGACGGGCGGGAAATACGCAACAGGTCGCATGCTATAGAGAGCCTTCTTGCAAAATCGATGTCCGGGGGACTCGAGACAGCTCTAATAATGGCCGGCGGACAACCCGCCGGCAAAGCTCTTGTGCCCGTGGCCGGCAGACCGGCGCTGGAGCACCATATTGACATGCTTCGGTCTCACGGCATAACAAATATAGTGATCGCATCGGACTATGCAGAAAAAATACGCCAGTATTTCGGCAGCGGCCGGGCGTACGGCGTTGAGATAACTTATCTCGCGGAGGATAAACCGCTTGGATCTGCCGGCGCTATCGGCACGATGGGCGATTACACGGACGGAAGTTTTTTGATGGTTAATGCCGATACGCTGATGGACCCCAATATACACGAAATCTACGAGTTTCATAAAAAACAAAGGAAACTCGCTACGGTTATGCTGACAACCACGGAAGACCCGAGCCATTTCGGCGTAGTAAAGATGCGCGGCAACCAGATACTGAGGTTTGAGGAAAAACCACGGCTTTCGGCAGACGTCTCGCGGCTCGTGAACGCAGGTCTATGCATCTTCGATAAAAAGGTCTGCAGCATGGTGCCGAAGAGGAAGATAATGATAGAAGAGCTGTTCAACCGCCTGTGCAGACAGGGACAGCTTTCAGGCTTTATCCATGACGGCATTGCACTGGACATCGGTACAAAAGAGGGCTACGAACGCGCAGTTAGGGAATGGAAAGGCTAATAAGATTTGTAGGTTAACTTATTCTATGCAAGTTTGTAAAGATATCGAGGTTCTCGGCGGAACTAATTCCGATTGCAACATATACCTTGTGGACGGCACGCTTCTCGTAGATGCAGGCACAGGCAATTATTTCGGCGATACAAAGAAGGAAATAGAACTTCTGGGCGCACATCCAAAGACGCTCGTCAACACGCACTGCCATTTCGACCACATCGGCGGCAATAAAAAATTCCGCGACTGGCTGAAACTGGAGATAGCAGTGCACCCTGCCGACCGCAAGGCCGTCGAGACGGGCGAAGGCGCGCTTGCTGAAATGTTCGGACACACCTACCGCATAATGACTGTTGACAGGCTGCTGCGCAACGGCTCGACGATAAAGACGAAAAATTTTAATTTTGAAGTAATCTCTACGCCCGGCCACACACCAGGATCGATATGTCTTTACGATAAAACCAAGAAAATACTCATATCAGGCGATACCGTATTCGACGGGGCAATAGGACGCACAGATCTCGGCGGCGACAAAGAGCAGATGATAGACTCGTTAAAGAAACTTTCGCAGCTTGAGGTTGATTATCTTCTGCCAGGCCACGGCTCGCCGAAAATCGGCGGCGTCAATTTCATGATAAAACAGATGCTGCATCTGATGACAACAAATAGCATGATTTAGGCGCTGACCATTTCCGTGCGGAATCCTATCATCTTGTTCGCGTCGAAAGAGTGCAGACCTTCGCTGTTTCTCATGACAAGTATGTTGCCTTTTGCCGCGACGATTCTGCCTTCTATTGACGAACCATAATCTAAACTGAACGGCTTCGGATGCTCGCTCAGGGAGTTTATCCGATAAATGCTTTGGAGGTTGTAAATCTCCGGCCCAATTAAATATTCGCCGAAATTTTTGCGCAGCTTTGCGAAGGCCGTGAAGATGTTTATTGCAGACGTGTTGGGGTTGCCAAACAGCAGCTTTTGCTTCTCTATGCCGCGCAGGCGGTCTTTTATGCCTAGTTCGCTGCGTATCTTTTGCTCGATTTCCCGGACAAGTTTTCCGTCCTGAATCAATGCAATTTTTGCCCCCATGTCCGCGCCCTGCTCTATCAAACGCTCAAGTACGCGGTGTTCTTGGGATATCCCGACTTTCAGCACATCTGAGAACGCCGCAAGATAAACGTAATACTTTGACTTTGCACAACTATTTCTCTGGGGGTCATTTATACATTCGGACCCGTCACACTTGACGCACATAAAAAAATCATCATTAAGCATGCACTCGCGACACATGCGCTCGTCATCGACCTGCCTGTTCTGTGGACATGGATGATGGCGCGTCTTTTTTGTGTAGCCTATACACGTCTTTTCGAAAATTTTCATGCTCACGTCCTGATCAAGAAGACGGACTTTTCCCACTGTGTTGTCTTTTCTTACTGAAAGGAACGGCTCGCCAGAGAGGCCGGATGTTTCCCACCTGTACTTTACAAATTGCATCTAATCAGATGCAGCGGCTTATGTTTATAGATATCATCAGGTCTTCTTCGCAAATAGTTTATTGTATTCTTTCACGGCGCTGTCGAATTTGTCGTTGCACATACAGTTAAGCAGCTTCGTCGCCTCGGGGAACTTCTTTTTCTGCAGCTTGGCAAGCAGTTCTTTTAGAAAAGAAGAATTGTAGTTGTCGATGCCACGAAAGGTTATCCACGGTATCGATGCATGTACGTAATCTATCATTGAGACGGGTTTCTTTCTCATGAGCATTGTGTAATACAAATAGAATAAGTCATCACCCAGTCCCTGCTTTATCATTTCCCTGCCAACAATAACATCCTCAATTTCCCGCGGCATGTCAGGCCGTAGCATAAGACGGAACAGCTCGAACCTTAAAGCCGTTGACAGAGCTCTTGTGTCTTTTTCCGGTATGAACGGGCTATTGCAATCAATGCATATTACGGCTTTATCGTCCTCTATAATTGTTGTATTGCGGTCACGCACGTGAAATTCTATTAACGAATAGGGCAAATGGACTCCTGACTTTTTTATGACGTCGTCGAATGTCTTTGATACAAACCCGGCCGATTCGGGGAACTTCTTTATTACGCGCATATTCAATTATTTCATTGGAGCATTATATAGATTAAAGTGAGATTATAATTATGAAAAATCAGGAAGTTGCCGCGCTGCTCTACGAGATAGCAGACCTCATGGAGATAAAGGGCGAGATAGCCTTCAAGGTCATAGCCTACAGGCGGGCAGCGCAAACCGTCGAGACGATGTCAAAAGACGTCGAAGCTGTGTGGCAGGAAGGCAAGCTGGAAGATCTGCAAGGCGTAGGCAAAGGTATAGCCGAGACGATTGCGGGATTTCTGGAAAAAGGCAAGTCAAAACATCTGGACGAACTGAAAAAGGGATTTCCGCCCGGGCTTGTCGACATGCTCGAGCTTGAGGGAATCGGGCCAAAGAAAGTAAAACTTTTTTACGAGAAGCTCAAAATAAAGAGCATCAAAGACCTCGAGAAGGCATGCAAGTCGGGAAAACTCCGAAACGTTCCCGGTCTCGGCGAGAAGACAGAACAAAACATCTTGCAGAGCATTGAACACGCTAAAAAACGCGGCGGCAGGATGCTGCTGGGCTATGCCGTGCCTATAGCCGAACAAATCGTGGCTGAAATGAAGAAATCGGGCCACGCTGAGCGCGTTAACGTTGCGGGCTCGATACGAAGGGGCAAAGAAACAATCGGAGATATAGACATACTTGTTACTTCAGAGAAACCCGACAAGGCGATAGAATTCTTCACAAAAATGAAGGACGTGGCCGATGTTATAGCAAAAGGGCCGACCAAGGCATCGGTGCACCTGCACAGCGGACTGCAGGTTGATTTGAGAGTGCTGACGGACAAGGAGTACGGCTCAGCGCTGATGTATTTCACAGGATCGAAGGAGCACAACGTAGAGATGAGACGCATAGCGATAGCAAAGCGCATGAAGCTGAGCGAGTACGGGCTGCTAAAAAGCGATAAATTTGTGGCCGGCCACACGGAGGAGGAAGTCTACAAGCAACTTGGAATGCAGTTTGTCCCGCCGGAAATAAGAGAGATGCGCGGCGAGATAGAGGCGGCGCAGCACGGCAAACTGCCTAAACTCATAGAGCTACGCGATATTCGCGGCGATTTGCAGATGCACACAAAATGGAGCGATGGCTCTAATACAGTGGAGGAAATGGCCCAAGCTGCTTCGCAGCTTGGTTACCAGTATATTTGCATAACGGATCACGCGGGAAATATGAAAATTGCCAACGCGATGGGTCAAAAGGAAATAGAAAGACAGCGGGCCGAAATTGACAAGATCAATAAGCATTCTGATATTCACATCTTACAGGGTGCTGAGATAGATATACGCGCAGACGGACGGCTTGATGTAAGCAATGACGTACTGAAGAAACTTGACATAGTTCTTGCGTCGCTGCATTCGGCGCTGAAAAAAGACAATACTTCAAGGATACTAGCTGCAATGGATAACCCGAACGTTGATATAATTGCCCATCCGTCAGGCAGACTGATAGATAGAAGAGAAACCGTAGCTCTGGACATGCCAAAAATAATCGACAAAGCGAAAGAAACTTGTACGATACTCGAAATAGATGCGCAGCCTAACAGACTGGATCTTAATGATGTCAGCGTAAGAGCGGCAGTTGATGCAGGATGCCTGATTGCTATAGATACGGACGCGCACGCGCCTGATCAGCTCGGCTTTATGAAACTGGGCGTTCTCACAGCAAGAAGAGGCTGGACAAAGAAAGAAGACGTGATAAATACGCGACCGCTTGACAAAATGTTGAAATGTTTGAAGTAACCTTAAGAAGGTTTTTGATACCATTAAAATATGGCAGATGAACCACTAAGAATTGATATAGAATTGTCTCCAGATAACAACCAAGACTACTTGGCATGGAATGTTGCAGGTTGTGTCAGAATGCTCAGAGATGTCCCTCATGAACATGAGATAACGTTAATGGTTTACGAGTTACACAAAAATGTACTAAGAAGACAAGGAGTAACTGAGGAAGAATTGAGTGTTGGGGACAGGTACGTCGAACAGGCCAAACGAGATTATTTACATCCTACTAACTGATCATTTTTTCATAACTTCGATAATCTTATTTTTTTCATCTACGATAAATTTAACAGATACGAACTGCTCTATGACCCATATGTTTGTTCGGCAGTGCTCGGTTATTTCTGAAACTCTTATTTTGCTGCCCGGCGCGAAGGCGAGAAATGGCAGAAGCTGATCAGCCATGTGTTTGTCCACGCAGCCTGTCTGATCCTTTAGTTCGTGCCCTGCTGCTTCGCCTACTGTCTGGGCTGTAACATCTCTATCACCGACGGCCGATGCGCCAAGGACGCAGTTTTCGTAAATATTCTGGACGTATACAGCAGAGCCCGTCGATGCTGCAGGAACGTACTTCACGGATTTTTTGTCAAGCTTAATGAAATGCTCGGTGCCTGAGATCTGGCGTTCTGATACCTGGCGGGCTTTCAGGTCCTCTGTTGCAAGGCTTATCACTTCTGTGCTAATCAGCTTTCCAGTTTCAGTAAGCTCAAGCTTCTTGGGATTGCGCGGTGTTATCTTTACGGCAACCTCTCCGCCGCCTTTTGGGTAAAACCCATATTTGCTTATGCTAATATCAAAATCAATACCCAGCTTTTTCATGTAGTAACAGAAGACATTCTGCATGTAATCCATACTCGGGCTCCATCTTACGTGTGTGCCACCCGATATGCGGAGCGTAACAGGATTTTCCGCATGCACAGCGGGCAGCGCAAGTGCCTGAAGGACGAGGGAAATCGCGCCGGCCGTGCCGATGTCTATGTTGATATGCCCGCCTTGTATGTGACTTGGTTCGAATACAAGAGATGTAGCGCCAAGTTTTGCGTCAGTTTTGCCGTTGCAAAGCCGCGCCACGGCTTTCACAGCCTCAAGGTGCTGCGCCTGCAGTCCTGGGTTTGGTCGGCCTGATCTGATATTGGTTATTTTTACGGACTTACCTGTTATGGCCGAAAGCGCAACAGATGTCCTGATTATTTGGCCACCACCTTCCCCGTGCGAGCCGTCTATCTCTATCATAAGAATAAATATGACGCAGAAGGTTTATACTCTTACAACTTCACCATTCTTCGGAGCAAATGCTTGTATGTTGAATTCTTCTTCTATGTTTTTCGCGAACTCTTTGCACTGGTCGCCATGAACGCATATTACCGTTTCAGGCCGCGTCTTTTTTATTATCTCCAGCAGACCAGTCCTGTCGGCGTGCGCGCTCAGCTCAACCTGATGCACCGTGCCTGCAACAGCAAAACGTTCCTCATCGTTGGCAAAGGTGTTCGTGTCTTTCAGCCCGCGACCCGGACTGTCTTCGGCAAGGAAGCTTGTAAATATTACGCTGCTGTGCTTGTTTTCCTGTATCTCACGAAGATACCGCACGGCAGGACCGCCCGTCAGCATGCCGGCTGTCGCCACTATTATCGGGCATTTTTTTACCGCGCTCTCGCGGTCCCTGTCGTTGTGCATGAACTTTACTGATCTTAGAAGTTCTCTGAAGCCTTTCGGATTTTTTATGTAAGCACTGTATTCGGCGATTATTTCACTTGCAAGCTTGGCCATCCCGTCAAGTGCCATCTTCCTGGCATGGTCCTGCAGTATAAGCATGACTTCCTGGGCACGACCGACGGCAAGCACTGGTATAAGCACGCTGCCGCCGTTTGATATAGTCTCGTCAACGATCTCGCGCAAACGTGCTTCCTCTTTTGCCCGATCTTCCTGCACACGCATTCCGTAGGTACTTTCAATTATCAATGTGTCAACCTTATCTGGCAGGTTGCATGGATTAAGAAGATGGGTGGGACGCGTCTGTATATCAGATGTGTAGAACGTCTTCTTGCCATCGTCAACAAGAATTGAGGAAGAGCCTGGTATATGGCCGCTGCTCCAGAGTGTGCATGTAAACTCGCCTACACGGAATTTCTCGTTGTATCTCACTATCTTTGTGTTCTTGATGAGACGCTTGACGTCGTTGTTGCTGTACGGAACGCCAAAGCCTTCTTTCTTTGCAACTTTCATCGAATCGTTTATCAGCATCGTTCCAAGTTCCAGAGTTACATCGTTCATGTAAACAGGCATGTTCTTGAGAAGAGGCGCCGCTCCCACATGATCTAAATGAGCGTGAGCGATGATAGCGGCGTCGGCTTTTTCCCTTGCGGGATAGGTCGGCGGCTCGGGCTGTATCTTTACACCGTGGTCAAGTATCAGTCTCTTCTTGTTCTCCAGCATTATAGAGCTTCGCCCTATCTCGTCGCCCCCGCCAAGTATTTTTATGTACGTCATAGATCGTCCCATATTTTTCTTATTTTTACAGCCCCGTTTACCCTTTCTTTGGGGCTTGTGAATACTTCAATTGTAATAGTTCCGTCATAAACAAGCTTCAGAGCCGCCAGCATACGCGGCCAGTTTATATTGCCGCGTCCGATACCAAGATGCTCGTCGCCTTTTCCGCTGTTGTCGCTTACATGCACATGGGCAAGCTTCTTCGACAGGTACTTTAATATCAATGGAGTCTGGTTTACTTTAAAGCCGATATTTGCATGACCTATATCAAGATGGAGCAACAGCCGCGGAACTTTATCGAATATCTTTTTCAGCAGGAGCGGATCGCTGAACAGGCCGGGGGTGTTCTCTGCCATCACTTCTATGCCGCAACTCTGCCCCAGCGAGACGAGCTTTCTTAGCGTCCATATGTTCGCGTCCACGTCATCGCCATCAAAATGCACGTTTGCTTTTGAAACACCGAGACGTTCGAAAACGTCGAGACATTTCTCAAACTCGGCAACAGCACTCATACGCGCATCTTTTTCAGGCGCACCTATATGCAGGTAAGGCGCTGTATGGCCGACGATTGGCTTGGTCGCCACCTGTTTGAGCTCGTGTATCTTTATTGTACTCGGATGGGCTTTTGGCATCTCAAGAGTAAGGTCGAGGAAATCAAAACGCTTAACTATCCAGTTAACTTCTTTGATGAGATTGCTGTGCGGGTTGTTCATCGCGCCTAATATCATTAGACCAGTATGGGTTTTTCGGCTTATATAACGAAGCTACGAAATATTCAATAACGAAAATAAAAGCACTCTGGTGGAATGTTTACTATGGATATCGAAAAGAGAATGGAACTTATCACATCTACAGGCGAAGAAGTCATAACGCGCGACGAGCTGCGGCAGCTTCTGGAAACAAAACAGCGGCCGGTAGCGTACGACGGCTTTGAGCCTTCGGGTCAGATGCATATCGCTCAAGGGATTATGAGAGCGATCAATACTAACAAAATGCTGAAGGCGGGGGTGCATTTCAAGTTCTGGGTGGCCGACTGGTTCGCGTGGATGAACAACAAGATGGGCGGGGATCTGGAGAAGATAAAAAAAGTCGGAGAGTATCAGATCGAAGTCTGGAAAGCGTGCGGGATGGATCTGAAGAAGGTAGAATTTCTGTGGACCAGCGACTCTCTTGACAAGGAGTACTGGAAGCGCACTATAAGCATAGCCAGAAGCAGCACTCTTGACCGAATAGTCAGATGCTCGCAGATAATGGGGCGATCGGAGAAAGACAGCCTTACAGGCGCGCAGATATTTTATCCCTGTATGCAGGCGTCAGATATATTTCATCTTGGGGCTGACATTACGCATCTGGGCATGGACCAGCGCAAAGT
>DATDYJ010000050.1:0-4123 GCA_035289025.1 archaeon | reverse complement strand
GTTAAGTAAGATGGCAGTCTGTCCCAAATGCGGATTACCTAAGGAACTGTGCATATGCGAAACTATAGCCAAGGAATCACAAAAAATTCACATAGAAATGGTACAAAAGCGCTATAGAAAGAGCATGACAATAATCAGGGGTATAGACACTTCGAAAATCGACGTAAGGGAGCTCATGAAAAAACTGAAATCAAAGCTCGCGTGCGGCGGAACCTACAAGAACGATGAAATCGAACTTCAGGGGGACCATCGGGGACGCGTTCGTGAGATACTCATAAAAGAGGGCTTCCCGCGTGACATCATAGAAGTCTCCTAAGCCCTTTTGCTCACGCAAAAGCGCTTGCGGAAAAAGCAAGAACTTTCAAAGAAGCGCTTGCGGAAAAAAAGAAGTGGTAAGATGCGAAATGCGGAAAACATACTAAGGCACGAACTCATAGGACTGGAGTGCGAGGTCTTATCGGCCAGCAACCCAAGCCAAAAGGGAATCCGTGGGAAAATTGTGGACGAGACGATGAAGACTGTCATAATCGGCGGAAAGGTCGTGGAAAAGAAAGGAACGACATTCCGTTTGAAACTCGGCAAAGAGGACGTGTTGGTAGACGGCAACTTCCTGATTGCACGACCTGAAGACAGGATAAAGAAAAAGATCAAAAAATGGTGAAAAAAATGAACAGGTATGTTAAATTCGGAATAGAAGTCACAACGATACCCATAGGATTTGCTTTGGCAGCTGCCAATTTGGGATTCGGAGCTGCCGAATTTGCGCAGATAACTGTAGAGAAAATGGTCAACGGATCACAGGCTGCCTATAACATGGCACTGCGGGACTACAACAACCTTAGTCAAGGAGAAGCGGCTTGTGTTGTCCCATTGCCGACGATGGCTGCAAGACATTATGTTAGAACTCATGGTGAATAAGATGGCGAAGAAAAAAGCAAAAAACATCGGCTTGGATGCAAAACATCCGAAGGGAACATGCGACGGCGAGAACTGCCCGTGGCACGGCCACCTGAAGATAAGGGGTCGCGTGTTTACGGGAACCGTCGTATCCGCAAAGGGATCGCACACGGCAATTATTCAGTGGAATTATTACAATTTCATTCAGAAGTATGAAAGGTACGAACGCAGAAAGACAAGGATAGCGGCTCACAATCCGAAATGCATAAGCGCAAAAGCAGGCGATACTGTGCGGATAGGCGAGTGCAGGCCGATATCGAAGTCTAAAAGCTTCGTAGTGTTTGAAAGGGTGGAATAAGATGGCAAAGAAAACAATAATGATAATAGGCACCGACAAAGAATCACCCCTGGGTATGATGGGCAGCGGCGAAGAATCACCTCTAGGCATAATAGCGAAATCACTTATGGATGCCGGTTATGAAACTTCGACATTCATGCAGTCGCAAAGCGAACATTATAAAAACGAACGTCCCGATATGGTTTTCGTTAATAGGGCTGTGCCTAGCATTATACCTACATTTTATTATAATCTGAATATACCTGTGTGCAGATATTCTGACCTAAGAACCACACCGGAACCTGGAACTGTTAACATTTATGCAAGTTGGGCGCCGTCCAATATTGATGTGGTTATAACCGTGGTGGATAGTCCTGCTCAGATAGCTGAGAATCTCATCGGTGGTGCGACTGTATGAAGGGACTAACATCAAACGTGACACGGTCAATACCTCTTGGGGCAAGACTTGTGTGCGCCGACAATTCGGGCGCAAAAGAGCTGGAGCTTATAGCAGTCAAGGGTTACCACGGAAAGATAAGGCGGCTTCCGCGCGCGGGCGTCGGGGACGTTATAATCTGCTCTGTCAAGAAAGGAAAGGAGAAAGTCAGGAAGACGGTCGTGTACGCCGTGATAGTGCGCCAGAAGAAAGAATTCATGCGCAGCGACGGCACACGCGTAAAGTTCAGCGACAACGCTGCCGTGGTAGTCAACCAGAAGACGATCGAGCCTGTCGGCACGGAAATCCGCAGCGTCATAGCAAAGGAAGTCGTTGAGCGCTTCACGGCTATCGGGAAGATAGCGAGTATGGTGTTGTAAAATGGGTGGAAGTACAGGAACAGGTTGGGCAGGAGTAAGCTACAGAACTTTGAGAGATATAGCGGCTAAAACAGAAGGCAGATGGCCGCCGGTCGTTGCGTTTATCGGTAACAGTCCGCATGAATTTGCGGTTGTAGGAGAACCGGGCTATATCACGGATCTGATGAAAAAAGCCTTCGCACGCGGAATAAGCGGAAGCATGACAAATATTTACGAGTGATAATTATGCAAAAAGAATTTTCGAAAGAATGGATAAGCAGCGTACAGCCGCGCAAGCAGCGGAAATTCAGGTACAACGCGCCCATGCACATACGGCGCCAGATGATAAGCGCGCACCTTGACAAGGTGCTGCGGAAGGAGTACGGCAGGCGCTCCATACCTGTAAGAAAGGGTGACGAGGTGAAAGTAGTTCGCGGCGGTTTTGCCGGGACCGTGGGCAAAATCACACGCGTGGATTTAAAATCACTTAAGATATACCTCGACAACGCCAAGCGCGCCAAAGTGTCGGGCCAGGAAGTCGAGGCCGCGATAGATCCAAGCAATGTTATTGTTATGAAAATAAGCCTGGACGACAAGAAGAGGAAGAAGTTCGTCACAAGGAAAGAAGCAAAGAAGCAAGAGCAGCCAAAAAAGGAGAAACCAGTTAAGAAGTGATAATTATGACAACTGAAAATGTAACTGAATTCCGAATGAAAATACTTTCGAATGGACAAGATATGGGAACTGCCAAGGGCACTTTGGAAGCACTCCGTACCTATGCAAAATCATTGGAGCCTTTCGGAGCGAGGATCAATGTATTGAATTCGGTAAATTATGCCGAGCTCGAGACCGGAGATCTATACAAGAAGTGATAATCATGGTGACCAAGAGATATACAGCGCCGACATTCTGGCCGATAAACGTGAAAGAGAACAAGTACGTGGTTAGTGCTATGCCCGGCCCGCACAAAAAAGACGCGTGCATGCCGCTTGTGATAGTTCTACGAAACGTCCTCAAGCACGCCGAGACAATGAAAGAAGCAAAGTCGATACTTAACTCAGGCGTGGTTCGTGTCAATGGCCGTGTCCGCAAAGAGCGCGGATTTCCCGTCGGCCTTATGGATGTAATAGAAGTGGACGGCGAGTTCCACCGCATCGTTCCATCAAAACACGGTCTTAATCTTTATGCAACAAATGCCGAGGACGGAAAAGTAAGACTTGCAAAAATAGTCAACAAACATGATATCGGCAAGAACCGCGTGCAGATATCTTTGCACGACGGCACAAACATGCTGATGGAGAAAAATGATTACAAGACAAGCGATGTTCTTGCAATAGAGGCAGGAAAGATAAAACATCACGTGAAGTTCGACAAAGGCGTCAACGCCGTTGTGACAGGCGGTAATAATGCCGGTCTTGCAGGCAAAATACATTCCATAGATAGGAAACTCAAGACTGTTGTGCTTGCGGCAAACGACAAGGAAGTCATAGTCCCGATAAAATATGTGTTTGTTCTCGGGCAGGACAAGCATCTGGTAAATATTGGTGAATAATATGGACATGAGAGAAGTGCGCATAGAAAAAATAACACTGAACGTCGGATGCGGCGTAAAGACGCCGATAGAGAATGCCAGCACTGTACTCAAGAATTTCAGCGGCGGCAAGGTCGTTGTGACAAAAACAAGGAAGAGAACAACGTTCAACGTCCCGAAGAACAAGGCCATAGGATGCAAGATAACGATGCGCAAAAATACTCACACCCACCTGAAGCGCCTGCTTGAGGCCAAGGAAAATCAGTTGAAATTATCCAGTTTTGATAATACAGGGAATTTTTCCTTCGGGATAAAGGAATACATTGACGTGCCTGGAATGCAGTACGAACCCAAGCTGGGTGCCATAGGTTTTGACGTCTGCGTGACTCTGGAAAGACCGGGCTACAGGGTGAAGAGAAAGATGCTTTCGGCGAAAATAGGAAAGAGGCATGCAATAACAAAGGACGATGCAATGGAATTCATGAAAAACAAATTTCATGTCAAGATTGAGGAATAATAATGGTAAGAACAAAGAAAATAAAAAGAAAATACGGAAAAGGCGG
>DATDYJ010000049.1:0-14909 GCA_035289025.1 archaeon | reverse complement strand
CTTTTGTATTCGTCGGGATAAAGGTGCATTTCATCTTCCATCATTACTTTTACCCAGACGTCTTTATTGGATGTGAGCTTGCTTACGATAGCGTTAAGCATTGTGCCGCGGAAACCCTTTTTGAAATAAATTTCTTTTATCTCCTTCCTTTCTATGTCGGGCATTTCCTCTATCTCTTTTTTTTCGCGCTCAAGTTCACTCCTGTAGAAATCACGCGCGGCCTTTGTGGAAGTGTAAGCCACCGCGGCCATGCTTATACTCTCAGCAAAAGTAGCAGCTAGCCCGGCTATTATAACAATCCGCGAATCGCTGACAGCTATGGCCACGGCAAGTATCACACCAAGAACATTTACAAGCCCGTCCTGTCCGCCAAGAATAAAATCCCTAAGATTGTAACCAGTTTCGGCATTATTGTGATGTTCCTTGTGCCTGACCATTCTATACTATTCAGAACTTCAGTTTTTATAGATTAAAAGAACTTGACGAAAGCTTTGTCACTTGCTTTGACTATGCCGACTTCTTCAAATTCGTCAGCAGTTACCGAGAAGTGTGCGGGATAAAAAATGAGAGGAGCCTCTGTTGTATTCCATCCCATGAGATCTTCCATATTTTGAGTGAATGGATCCTCAGTAAACATACCTGCTAGTGCGATTTTATTTGTCCTGATTGCGTCTGCTACATGAGCCGCAAAGGCATTGCCAATCATTCCTCTTGTGACGTCTATAACTGCTGAGTAATTTTGTAACGCAGAAAGTATATTTTGGTGTAAATTGGGGTGTATTGTTGCTAGAATATAATTTTTGTTTCTTGAATCAAAATATTTCGCCGAATTAATTGTTCTGAATTCATTCCTTCCAGGCAAAACAGAGGGAACATAAAGCATCCCGTTTGCTTGTACTTGATTAAATCCTACAACGTCTGTGCATTGAATTATGTTTCCTGTTCGGTCATATACAATTTCAGGTCTTTTTGTTTTCTGCACTGGTGTGACCTGCAAAATGTAGACACCATTCTGGTTTACCGCAAATTCCATTTGCAAATCACGGCCATCATGCCGAAGCGAATCAGAGAGTTTTCCTAGGACAGCAGCTATCGCAGCCTCCTCCTCATCCATTCTAGAGATACCCGGCGTGATCCCGTTTTTTAGAGTATATTTTCTGAGTGGCGTTTCTTTCATAGCTTCCATTCCTTTTGAGGGATCTGTAAAAGTCAATGCGGCAAAATCACCAAAACAACTGAAACCTCCGACAAACGGAGCATTAAAGTCTATTCCGTCACGGCTGATAAGTTCCTGTACAAGAAGACCCATGCCCTGCTCGCTTATTCCATGTCTGAATCTATACGACCTTGCTTCTGGTTCATAATAAGAGTCAAGAACTTTCTGGACGAAATAACCTGTATATGCCCTGTCTTTGTACCATACATTTTCTGATGCATACATACCAGGCCTTCTTTCAGCGAGGTCTTCATCAGGGGAATTGGATCTGACGACAAGGCGCTTCCAGTCCGGAAAGTACGTGTCAAATTGGGACACCAGAAATCCTGGCTTATCCCCGAATTGGTCAATATACTCAAAGGGCACTACCAAGGATCGGGGAACCTTTGCGCCAGACCTTTCGATGGTTTCGGTTGCATCAAGCAGGTTCTTGGCTTTATTCCCAAGCGTTCCGCTTGTAGGCAATATCCACTGCCCGCTTTCGTAAAAAGATGGTCTCACGTCCCCTACTATTTTGGCTGTTTATTTAAGTGTTCTTATTCCTTTCCTTTCAATTAGATGCATGATAAATTTTGACGAAATGATCGACAACTATCTGCACCGTGAGGACAGGCCAAAGGAGGTCGGCAAGTATTATCCCAGCGAAATCGGCACATGCATGCGAAAAGTCTGGTATTCTTACAAGGATCCGATAAAGATACGTCCCGACACAAAGAAAATCTTTGAGCTCGGTAACCTGCTGCACGAGCTGGTCGTCAAGATACTCAACAGCGAGAAGAATCCGCACATAAAGCTCCTCAGCACCGAAGCACCGTTCAGGCTCGATGTCGATGATTTCACCATATCTGGCCGCATAGATGATATAATTCTTGTCAAGGCCGACGGCAAAAACATAATTGTTGAGGTCAAGTCTTCGGGAAACATTGACTTCATTGAGGAAGCCATTCATCACAACAAGATGCAGTTGCAGCTGTACATGCACGTGCTTGGCATCCACAACGGCATTCTCCTGTACCTCGACAAGCGCAACCTGAAAAGCAAAATATTTGCTGTTGAATACAACGAGGAAGAAGCGCGGCACATAATTAACAGATTCAGCGCGCTTCACAAACTGCTCAAATACGACGCAACGCCGGACCCAGAGGCGCGCAGCGACAAGAAGACGGTCTGGATGTGCCGCAACTGCGAGTATCGCGACAGATGTTACGGCGAAACGCCTTCCTCGTCCAGGTGGCTTTAAGGTAAGCTTTATATATACATATACATATGTATATGTATGGCAAAGAACGTTGCATTGTCAAATGATACATATGGAATGTTAGAGCGATTGAAACGCGGAGACGAATCTTTTTCTGATGTTATAAAACGGCTTGCAAATGAAAAGGAATCCAAGCCAAATTGGAGAGATTTCGTGGGTGTATGGAAAGATGACGAAGAAATAGCTAAAATTTTTGACAAGATACTGGAAGATCGGCATAAGGTTTACAGGAGACAGTTCAAATGGTAGTTCTCGACACGGATTTTATGATAGGCTTGTTACGTGAGAACAAATCAGCATCAGAGTTCATGGAAAAACTGGAGCGAGACGGACATAGTATATGCACCACAACGATTAACGCATTTGAACTTTTTGAAGGTGCGCTTCTCAGTTCAAAAAGCAAAGATAAAGATACGTCTGAGGTCGAAGGATTTTTGAAATCTATAGGTTCTTTGAATTTCAATGGACCTGCATCATGGAAAGCCGCTGAAATATCATCTGATTTGATGAAGAAAGGGGAGCCACTTGATTTTCAGGACATCGCAATAGCATCTATAGCTATGGTGAATGGAGAATCAATAGTAACACGAAACGTGAAACATTTCTCCAGAATAAAGGGATTGAAGATAGAAAAATGGTAATCATACGGGCTTTAAGACAATTTCTGACAACCTTTCGAGGGTTTATATGAAGGCAAATTTTGCAACTTATGTTATGGCAGCCGCATCGCTGCTTGCTCCGTCATTATATGCGCAAGATAAGCCGTGCAAGGCATCTGTTGAAACAAGCACCGTAGCCCCGTGGTATAATGTCAACGGCCCAAGGGTAAGCATTGGCTGCGACAACGGTAAAAATGACGTTTCTATAGTCTATCTTCCTGTCGGAGAAGATGGATCGGCTTCGAACGACGTTCAAGTGAAACTTAATTCTAAATTAAGTGAAAGCACAATAATCGGCGGGCAATTTGAAAGACTTGCCAACACAGGAATCGGCGGCGGAGGCACTTTTCAGAAATTTTTTGACAAAGACACCAGCTTCCTCGTAAGAGGAATTGCACTAAGCAGCGGGCCAAAATACGCAGACGTAAAGCTTCTGAGCAAACATCTCGATCTCGTAGCGGGCGCAAGGAATTTTGACGGTACAACAAAAGGCTATGGCTATGCAACCGCAAACTTTGGTAAATTCGACGACACGTTCACTTTCGGAGTTGATGCGAACAAAATGTTATGGCAGAACTTTACATTCGAACGGGAAAGATACGGCGCTATGGAAATAACTTACTACCGGCCAAGCAGCGGAAACTGGGGCATGGACGTGTATTCTGGACTTGATGATGTTGCAAGGCCGTGGTTTTCAAGGGAAATAGACCGCCTGATAGCCAATAACGACATACTACCAAAGCCCAGAACTGAAATACTAGCGTTCCCGTCTTATCTGGCGTTCGGAAAAAATGCGGCCGAAGTGCGCGCGGAAAGCATTGGTGGCAAGACTTTTGTTAATGTAAACGCCGGAAGAAACTTCGGCGTAAAGAATCTGAAACTTGGCTTGGGCAGCGGCATTGAATATACAAGAGATCACGGCGAAAATGTCTGGAATCCGACAGGCGAAGTGCTGGTACGTGTGCCATTTCTGGGAAATGATATAATGGCGCAGTACAGATTCCGCAAAAATGAACGCGGCTTCTACGCGTCTGTTAGCAGGCCTCTTGGAAAAGCACCTTAAAAAGATTTCAGATTTCCTATAATTATGCGTTATTCGCGCCAGGAAATTCTCCTGGGACAAAAGGGTCAGAAAATTCTTCAGAAGTCGTTAGTTGCCATAGTCGGCTGCGGCGGCACCGGCTCCGCGGCAGCTGAATATCTTGCAAGAGCCGGCGTCAGTCTGCGTCTTATTGACCGCGATATCGTTGAGCTCGGCAATCTTCAAAGACAGCTTTATACGGAAGAAGATATCGGCAAGCCAAAGGCAATTCAGCTGAAGGAAAAGCTTGAGGGTGTTAACGGCGACGTAAAGATCGAGGCAGTAAACGACGACCTTAATCAGAGCAATATTGATAAATATCTAAAAGGCACGTCTTTGGTTCTTGACGGAACAGATACAATGACGACAAGATTCCTCGTCAACGACTGGTGCCTGAAAAATCATGTGCCGTTTACGTATGCGGCTTCCGTGAGAGGCGAGGGCTTATTCACGCTTCTGGTGCCAAAAGAAACGGCGTGCCTGCAGTGTTTTGTTCCTGTCAAATCAGTCGGAAAGCTTGACACGTGCGAAACGGCGGGGATTAACGGACCTGTTGCGGGGATGATCGGCACAATTTCGGCTGCGGAGACAGTTAACTTTCTCTCAGGAAGGACTGTTATCAAAAACTCCCTGCTCCATATTAACATGGACAGGAACACCTTCGAGTTGATAGAACTCAAGAAGAAGAAAGACTGCCCTGCGTGCCACGGGACATATAATTTTTTAGATGTGCCGGTGGCGGATATAACAAGGCTCTGCGGAAACGCATTCCAGTATATTTTCAGGAACAATGTAGACGTCGGCAGAGTCGCAAGAAACATACAGAATAATCCCAGTCTGGGCATCGGTATAATAAGCAAGAGCAATAATATGCTGCAGCTGAAATACAAGGACCAGATTATAACAGTTTTCAGCACAAGAATGATTGTCCAGAATATTTACAGCGAACGCGCCGTAAAGCTTATCGCCTCGAAAATAATCGGGCTATAACATTTGCTTTAATTGAAGACCTAGTTCTACGAATTGCAAAAGCCATGGAGCATGTCTCTTTACGTAGTCCCATTTGGTAGATATTTTTCCATTTTCTTGAATGTCTTTGATTGCATCTTTCATTTCTTCCTTGTTTTCTAGTTCACTATTTTCAATTGCATCATTAATTGTTTCAAATAGTGTTAGAGAAAATTTGTTATTATCACCTATGATCATTACACCTTTATTATCAATATTATCAATAGAAAATTTATGATGTTCTGGTTTTTCTTTTATGTTACGTTCCTTTTTGTCGTTTTCATCTATTATTATGCCGAGTGCATTGGCTATATCTCTTAAATTGAAAACCATACTAGTTATATCATTCTTCGTATAAGTTTCAAGATAACCAGTTGGACTAACTGGTTCTATTCGTTGTATTTTTTCATCCGAAAATCTAGATTTACATTCTAATAAAAGCTGATTATGTCGCCCAGACAATGTACGCCCATTACTTATATATTTGGCTTTGCTTTCCTCTACACATTTTCTATAAAGAAAATTAAGAGGCTCGACAAGATCATCTATAGCTTCGAAGTCCCTTTCGTAATCATCGTAGTCGTTTTTCTCAGATGGTTTGAATTCCATAAGAAAATAGACTTTGATAAAAATTTAAAGCGTTCACGGGAACATCGGATTTCAATTTGATGTGCCGCGAAGAAAGCTATCCACGGCCGGTGAAGAATAACTTAACAGTGTTTTAAATTCTTTTTATACTGGGACGATAAAAAATAATTATGTCTCATACAATGTTGGGATACGATAGGTCAGAAAGGCAGATGCGATTGGATCGAAGGGCCTGGTGCTGTGATTCCGGAATAACTGCGAATTTGCTCATGAGCAAATTGGGGCTTTACCCGCGCCAGTTGGATATCCGCGATCAGTCAGTAGCTGCATATTCTGATCAACAGGACAGTTCTGTTAATTCTAAAGCGAATTAAAGAAAAGTTCCAGTGTATAAGGTGATCGGACTATGCCGCAGGCCGTGCCGGCTGTTTTCTTTTGAAGTGATATTCTACTATATTCTCTACCTTTTCCCCGACAATTAACTTCGGAAATGATTTTCTATTTGCATAGATTGCACCGTCTGCCTCGGCGTGGTATCTTTCCCTGAAACTTTTTCTTTCATTATTCGAAAAATCTGTAGATCGTTCAGCCATCATTTTTCCGTCTAGAAAAATTTTGTAAGTCGTCATGAACACCACCTTATGCAAAAAAATCAGGGAAACATCGAACGGATTTCCTTCATCGTCATGCCGCAGCAGAACGGCGGGCCCGGATGCCTGCCCTCTTTTAGCACAAGCACTTCCTTCAGGCATTTTTTACACTCAAACGTCTTACTCTTTTGACCCATTGTTACCACTCCTAGTGATGTCGTTGTTTTTTGTAGTCGACGCTGCAGATCTTGCACTCCTTCAGGACGCGGTTGACGGCTATGTCCATCGCCGCATCCCTCGGGGTCGTATCCTTGCTCGAACTCTCTAGAACAAGCTTCGTATTTCTCACAAGCTTTTTTTCAACCATTTTGAACATTTCCTGCTCGGTACCGCCTATGTATTCTATATACGATGATATTACACCGCCGGCATTTGCGACAAAGTCGGGAACAACCATTACGCCCTTTCTGTGGAGCAGCATCTCAACCTGCGGTGCCATCGGTATATTTGATCCTTCTACGATGAGCTTTGCTTTCACGCTGTCGACATCGCCGGCAAGCACAAGGTTTGGTATAGCTGCAGTCACGAGTATATCGACATCAACTTTTATTATTTCCTTGTTCGATAGAACGCTGCCCCTTGTATAATTTGTAACAGATCCGAGTTTCTCCTTGGTCTCTTTTATTTTATTGAAATCAAGTCCGTCCTTGTTGTATATACAACCTCTTGAGTCCGACGTTGCTACAAGCTTAGCGCCTGCTTCCGTCAGGAACTTTGCGGCAAACTCGCCGACGTTGCCGAACCCTTCTACGGCAAACGTGGCGCCTTCAAGGTCGAGTCCGATATGCTCTGCTGCAACTTTTGTCGAGTGGAACACGCCAAATCCCGTAGAGCCCAGTTCGTGCGGTATTCCGCCCATGTCCTTTGGCTTTCCCGTGACCGACTTCATCGAGCCGTTTGCTTCCGCAAACAGCCGCATCTCTTCCTCAGCCATATACATGTCCGGAGCCGCCACATACATTTCAGGACACACGTGTCGCAGCGCTTCGGAAAATGCTATAACAATATTTTTCTTCTCAACAGGAGAAAGCTTCTTGGAATCGGCCATTATGCCGGACTTGGCGCCGCCGAAAGGTATCTCAGCAAGCGCGCATTTCCATGTCATGGCACGCGCCAGCTTCGCCACCTCTTCCATGTCAACGGTAGGCGTCATTCTGATGCCGCCCTTGCCGGGACCAAGCGCAGTATTGTCTATAACAACAACGCCGCGCATCCCAGTTTTAGGATGGTAAACCTGTATTATTTTTTCAGGCCCGAACCCGTCAAAATCAACCATTTCTATCGGCTGTCTATTGTCATTCACGCAATATAAAGATTTTTACGTACTTTCCTTGCCTTTTATTTCTATCGGGTATATCTTGTAGAGTTATGAATCACAACAACGGTTATGTTCTGCGTGGAGAGTCACAAAATGTGAAAGAAGTACTAAGTAAGATAGAGAAAGTTGCGCCGTACGATACATCAGTTCTTATAGTTGGCGAGACCGGGACGGGAAAAGAAATTGTTGCGAACCAAATACACTTAAAATCGAAGCGTAGGGACAGGAAAATGGTAGAGATAAACTGCAGTGCAGTGCCAAGGGATCTTTTTGAGGGGGAATTTTTCGGCCATATTAAAGGCGCGTTTACAGGCTCTGTAGGAAATAAGCCTGGTTTATTCGAGCTTTCAAACGGTGGCACGTTATTTTTGGATGAGATAGGAGCAATGCCTATAGAAT
Source organism: archaeon (assembly GCA_035289025.1). Taxonomy (GTDB): domain Archaea; phylum Aenigmatarchaeota; class Aenigmatarchaeia; order GW2011-AR5; family GW2011-AR5; genus GW2011-AR5. Next base: position 6,732 of record DATDYJ010000049.1, on the reverse strand, counting down.
CGCAGCCAAAAATATTGAGAGTTCTCGAAAGCGGTAAATTCCGTCGTCTTGGCGGTCAGGAAGATATACAGATAGATGCACGGGTAATATCGGCGACGAACAGCCCCCAGATATACAATAATGAATTTTTCAGAAACGATCTTTTTTACAGGTTATCGACATACGTGATAACACTAGCTCCGCTGCGTGAAAGACCTGATGATATATTTCCCATATCTGATTATTTTCTTGAATCGTGGTCCACGAGAAACAAAAAGACTGTTTCTCTTGAGCCAGAAGCTGCGGAAGCTTTGACTCATTACGATTATAGAGGAAACGTGAGGGAATTGCATTTGATTTTGGAACGCGCCTGCATAGATTCAAAGGACGGAAAAATAACGCGCTCTTCTGTTGAAAGGATTCTACAGGAACAGAAAGAGCATAATGGACATCCATATGATACATCGGACAGAACCCACGAAACAAGAGTTTATGCTGACGGATTTACGACGGATGTAATATTTCCGTGGGATATAGGACACGTCAAACACACAATTATGAGGGAGCAGATTAAGGCTGCGTTGGCTACAACCGATGGTAACGTAGCAGAAGCTGCCATTAAGCTTGGAATAACGCGCGGTAATCTTTATTCACGGGCTAAAAGATCTGGTCTAAATGTAGAAAATTACAGGCACGAGTTGCTTGGGACACACGGAAACAAACAACCATACAAGTAAATAAAAAACAATTAATTCTTCGTGAAAAATCCGGCGTGCGTAAATTCTTCCAGCAACTGCTCACCGGCGTGCGTCAGGCGCACGTGTACCGTGCCTATGCGCTCGTCCTTCTCGCCTTCCGTTAGCGTTATCACGCCGAGTTCGCTTATCTTTAACAGCGACGGCACTTCTTCGTCTTCGTAGCATTTGTAAACGCCGTCCGGTGCGTGTTTTATTCTATTCAGCCAGTGCGCTATCGCGCGTACCTGCCTGCCGTTGTCGCTTTTGCCTGTCATGTTTTCCAGTATTTTCTCAAGTTCATTCGTCTTCATTTACAGCAAACTCCTTTTCATCCGTTTTCTTGCCCTTGGCGATCAGATATTCATAAACCGCAAGCTTTAATGTCTTTAGCCCGATGAGTGCGCATTTTATGCGGGCGGGATTCACGTCAACTCCGAGCAGCTTCATGACGTCCTCCCTGTCAAGATGTTTCACTTCACCGATTGTCTTTCCCTTGACAACTTCTGTAAGCATTGATGTTGCAGCCTGGCTGATGGCGCATCCGCTGCCGATAAATTTTACATCCCTGATGACGTCCTTTTCTATAAGCATCTGCATCCTTATTTTGTCCCCGCAAAGAGGGTTGTACTCCTCGTGATCAATACTTTTGTTTTCAAGAGTGCCGTGATTCTGTGGATGCTTGTAATGCTCAAGGATTTGTTCTGCGTACATGTCCATTTTATTTCACCTGACTTTTCAATGACGTAACGTACCTATTGATAGTTTCGCTGTCCATTTCCCAGAAACAGTATCTGCCGTCAAAGCCCTGGTTTATGTGTATTCCATTTTTTTCAAGCTCGGACTTACTATGTTTTCTTAGCGTGCCCGCAGTCTCAAGCACCATTCTGTTTCTAAGGGCTGCACTGGTAATATGGCATGAGGATAGATTAACATAACATTTGTTTCCCAAATAGTGCAGTCTTGTTCCATTAGACGCCATATATCCCATTATACATTTCAGTGCTTCTGACAAATCTTCCACATCTGCATTATAATCCATTTTTATCACGTTTCATAAATTTCTATTCTTTTTGTTAAGTTTTTCTTACTAAGAAAAATTTACCTTGAAAACTGTCTTGACCTTTTCAATTCCTTTTACAAGAGCATCGACGTCTTTCTTGTCGTTGTATATATAGAAGCTTGCTCTTGAAAGCGCCGGAACTTCGAGTCGTTCCATCAGCGGCTGCGCGCACATATGCCCCGACCGTATCGCTATGCCTTCCGTGTCGAGTATTGACGCTGTGTCATGGGGGTGCACGCCGTCTATGCTGAACGAAACAAGACCGCATCTGTTTGCAGGACCGTATATTTTAACGTTCCTGATTGCGCCAAGTTCTTTCATTGCATATTTTGTTACGTCTATTTCGTGCTGCCTTACGTTTGCCATGCCGATTTTATTGAGATAATCCATCGCCGCGCCGAAGCCGATGACATCGGCTATGTTCGGCGTGCCCGCCTCTAGTCTCCATGGCAGATCGTTCCACTTCGTGTTTGTCAGGCGAACTTCCTTGATCATGTCTCCGCCGCGAAGAAACGGCGTAACTTTTTCCAGTACGTCTTCTCTGCCGTACAAAACACCGACACCCGTCGGTCCGAGCATCTTATGGCTCGAGAACGCAAGGAAATCGCAGCCAAATTTTTTCACATCTACGGGCATATGAGGCACGCTCTGTGCGCCGTCAACCACGAACAACGCGCCGTTGTCGTGCGCAATTTTCCCTATTTTAGACACATCATTTATTGTCCCGAGAACATTCGATGCATGTACGATGGAGACAATTTTAGTCTTTTTTGTTATAAGCATGTTGTCAGAAAGTGTACCATCAGAATTTATGTCAATGAATTTTAATTTTACGCCCTTTTCCTGCAGCATCTGCCACGGGACAATATTTGAGTGATGCTCCATGACACTAAGCACGACCTCGTCGCCGCTTTTCAGTGTCCGAAGAGCCCAGTAAGCAAGAATATTCAGCGACTCTGTCGTATTTTTTGTAAATATCATTTCTTTGGTGTTTGCCCCTATGAACTTCGCTGTTTTTTGCCTTGCGCCTTCGTATTCTTCAGTGGCCTCTTCACTCATCTTGTGTATGCCACGGTGTATGTTGGCGTTGTAGTTTGTGTAATAATCAGTTATTTTATCTATGACTTGTTTGGGTTTCTGCGATGTCGCTGCGTTGTCTAAATATATCAGCGGTTTCCAGTTTACTTTTCTGTTGAGTATAGGAAAATCTTTCGTGACGTTCATTCAAACACCTGAAAAATATATTACCTCATTGCTTCTACGAACTTCTGGCGGAGCGTTTCGCTCTCTATCTTTGCCGCAAGCGAGCCAAGAAATCCTTCTATTATCAGGTGCTCCGCGTCTTCCCTGCTCAGTCCTCTGCTCATCAGATAGAAAAGCTGTTCCTCGTCAAGCTGCCCGACTGTTGCGGCGTGTTTTGCAGCCACGTCATTAGCATCTATCAGAAGGCCCGGTATGTTATTTGCAATGGCCTTGTCGCTTATGAGCAGCGCATGATCCTGCAAAAAGGATGACGTCTTCTGGGCTTCCTTGCCGATTCTTATCATACCGCGGAAAATCGACGTCGAGCTGCCGCCAAGAACGCCCTTGGCGATCAAGTTGCTTGTCGTCTGCGGGACCGTATGGTTCAGGTTTACCATGAAATCCGCGTGCTGCCTTCCTGACGTGCGGAACGCGCACAGCGTCTCGGATTTCGTGTCCTCGGCCGAGAAGTTATTGTCTATCAGGCTCCTGTGGAATGCGGCGCCCTGCGCGGCGAACGTCCAGTTAAGCGTGCTGTTCCTCTGCATTTTTGACGCATGAAAAGAGAAGCGCTTTGCATTATCATCGCACTTTTGTATAGAAAGGAAATTAACCACGCTGTCCTCGCCCGTGAATATCTCCGTGGCGTCTGTCGCAAAGCCGCCTCCTACATACTCCTCTGTGTATTCAAGTCTGCTGTTGCGGCCTGTGACTATTATCGTATGGCAGCTGCCGGAAATCTTTGACGAAAGCTTGGCTGAACGCCCGTCGGGAACAAAAACAAGTATGCCGTTTGTTATGTTGGCATAATGCATCGCAGAAAAGCGGTCCTTTACCTCGACTGCCTTGCCGATATATTTTCTCACTATTTCAGGATGTTCCATGACTGCAGACAGAAGGTCGGTGAATATAACGTCCTGTGCCGTGCCGTCAAGCAGAACCTCGCTGTCCTGTATGTCATTGATGTTTATTGAGTAATCCCTAAGGTCGGTATACCGCCACGCTTCCTCTCTTTCCTGCGGCATCGGCAGACCTGCAAGCTTTTCCTGCGCATTCGTTCTTATTCCGCTCATCCATTCAGGTTCTTTCATAAGTTGCATAGCATCACAGTCCTACGTGTAATCGTTGTATGATTTTTGTTTTACCCTACGCTTCCTTCCATTTCCATCTCGATCAGGCGGTTGAATTCCACGGCATACTCAAGAGGCAGCTGTTTGGTAAAGCATTCAAAGAATCCTCTCACTATCAGTCCCATAGCGTCCTGCTCGCTCAATCCCCGGCTCATCAAGTAGAACAGCTGCTCCTCGCCGACTTTGCCGACCGACGCCTCGTGGCCGATGCTCACTTTTTTTTCTTCTATTTCCATATACGGGACTGTATCGGATGCCGATTTGTCATCGAGTATCAGCGCATCGCACCGCACATTTGATTTGACATTTTCGCATCCTTTGTTGACGCGCACAAGGCCGCGGTACGTAGTTCTTCCGCCGTCCTTACTTATCGATTTGGCTATTATCGTCGAAGTTGTATTCGGCGCAAGATGCACGGCTTTCGAGCCTGTGTCCTGCAGTTGTCCCTTGCCCGCGAATGCTATCGACATTATGTCGGCCTTTGCGCCTTCCCCGACAAGATATACGCTCGGGAATTTCATGGTTATCTTGCTGCCCATGTTGGCGTCAAGCCATTCAACTATCGAATTTTTGTGCGCGAATGCCCTCTTCGTTACAAGATTGTAGACGTTGTTCGACCAGTTCTGCAGCGTCGTGTAGCGCACGTGCGCGCCTGGAAGCGCTATCACTTCAACAACTGCTGCGTGCAGGCTGTCTGTGGAGTAGTTGGGTGCAGTGCATCCTTCTATGTAATGCACTCGGCTGCCTTCGTCTGCTATTATCAGCGTCCGCTCGAACTGTCCAAGATCCTTGCTGTTTATTCTAAAGTACGCCTGCAGCGGTATGGGTACGTGCACGTCTTTTGGAACGTATACGAACGAGCCGCCCGACCAGAACGCGCTGTTGAGTGCGGCAAATTTATTATCCTCGGACGGTATAATCGTGGCAAAATATTTTTTTACTATTTCAGGATGCTCCTTCAGAGCCTGATCGGTTGAGCAGAATATCACGCCCAGCTTCTCCAGATCCTCTCTTACTTTGCTGTAAACTACTTCCGAGTCAAACTGTGCCTCGACACCTGCAAGGAATTTTTTCTCGGCTTCCGGTATGCCCAGACGATCAAACGTGTTCTTTATTCCTTCAGGCACGTCTTCCCAGTTCGTCGCCTTCTTCTTCGAAGCGCTCAGGTAGTATGTTATCTTTTCAAAATCTATGTCTCCAAGATCAGGGCCCCATTTCGGCATGGGTTTGCTTAAGAATATTTTCAGTGCCTTCAACCTAAATTGGAGCATCCATTCAGGCTCGCCTTTCAGCGCCGAGATCTCCCTTACAACGTCTTCAGATATCCCTTTCTTTGTCTGGTGAACTGTGTCTATCTTGACGTTAAATCCGAACCGCTCGTCGTAGTCCGACCGTATATCCATAAGCGACTGATCCATTAAATCACCTCGGGCACTCTTGCCCAGCCATAACCTTCTTCTTCCAGCTTTGTAACAATCTCGGAGCCGCCCGACTTCACTACTTTGCCGTTGACTATAACGTGGACGTAGTCAGGCTTCACGTAGTCGAGTATGCGCTGATAGTGTGTTATCATCAGAATTCCCGCGTTTGTTCTCCTGTTCAGTTCGTTTATGCCGTCTGCAACTATTCGCAAAGCATCTATATCCAGCCCCGAATCGATTTCATCGAGCAGCGCTATTTTTGGCTTTAGCATTGCCATCTGCAATATCTCGGACCGCTTTTTCTCCCCGCCCGAGAACCCATCATTAAGGTAACGGGTTGCAAACGACTCATCCATATGAAGAAGAGACATATTCTCTTTCAAAAGTTTCTTGAATTCTGTCATCTTCGCCACGCGGTTCCCTGTCGGTCTCCCTTGCGTTGCAAGACGAAGGAAGTTGGATACCTGCACGCCCTGAACTTCCAGAGGCTGCTGAAACGAGAGGAACAGCCCGAGCTTCGCGCGCTCGTCCGTCTTCATGTCGTTTATTTCCTTGCCGTTGAAAAGTATAGTACCTTGTGTTACTTCGTATTTCGGATGACCCATTATGGCGTAGGATAAAGTGCTTTTGCCGGAACCGTTCGGTCCCATAAGAGCATGAATCTCCCCTTCCTTTATGGTAAGGTTTACGCCCTTGAGTATTTCCATTCCCACAACTGATACGTGCAGGTCTCTTATCTCTAGTGTATTACTCATTTTACTACCTCTTTTTTATTTGCAGTTTGCATCATGAAAATCCGCAAACCCCTTTCTTTGGCTGTATAGGATTTCATCCACAACGTGTAGCCCTGCTGGCTGAGAGCTAACCTTTGTATAAAAACATGCCATATTTTTCGGCATAATGTGGGGGGCATATCTGCCGCCGACGTATCCGCCGACTATGTCACTGGCTGTGAATATTAGCCCGGTTGCGATCAAACCTGTTGCATATGCTGTAATTTTATTCATTGTTTATCACCTTTGTTTACGACATCTTTGTCGTGCTCGTGTTCATGCCCCACACATTTCTCGCAGACGAAGTTCTGGAATATGCCAAAAAACGTCTTTGAGAAGTCTGTGCATGCTTCGTTCATCGCTTTCTTGCCGGCTGATGTTATATTGTAT
>DATDYJ010000048.1:0-10105 GCA_035289025.1 archaeon | reverse complement strand
TTTTTAACAGGAGCCTCTTTGGATTTTGCATCGGTTGTTTTATCGGGCTTCTTCACCGTGTCTTCTTTAGTTTTACCTACTTCTTCCTGCTTTATCTTTCTCGCGCCGTCTTTGTGCTCCTGCTCTTTTTCCAGGGCTTTCTCATACTCTTCCTTTATCTGTACCCTGCCCTCTATAAGTGTCCTTAGCTTTTTCTCCACTTCTGCCGCTGGCCGCGATGTAAGTATGGCAAGCGCACGCGACACCTCATCCGAGTAACGTTCAAACATCTGAGCCTTTCTTTTTGCGTCCCCCGCCCGCCGCTTCCCGCTAAGGAACTGTGATAGTTTACGCCCGGCGTCCTGAAGCGCAAGTTTTGTTTCCTTTATTATTTCCGGGTACGCTGCCACTGCCTCCTTGCTTTCGGAAACGAAAGGCACCCAGACGGAGCATATGTGGATCACCAGTTTCATAGGCCCTGACGGCAGATTATTACCGGACTGCTGGAGATCATAGCGTCTCCAGTCGACACCCCTTACAGATTCGGTCAGCGCGCAGGCGCTCTGCTGGTAAAGCAGAGGCACACGGTTTGCGAATCTTATTAATTCTATTTCATCACCATGCCTTTCTTCATCTTCTTCGTCTTTTTTCCCGTTTTGGAAACCGTATACAATGCCGACTTCTATGAGGAAAGGAAAACCTCGGTAAACTTCCGGCTCGCGAGTTACGGACGTCACAAATTCCGCGTCGGGATATTCCCTTTTCAGGCTTTTTTCCAGCTCGTCCGCGCCTATCGGCGACAGGCAGTCCGTCGGCGGTCTCTGTATCCTGGCAGCCTGCATCGCCTTCAGCAGCCTGTCTATTGTCGGCCGGTCGAGGTTCTGCGGCTTCTCGTCATCCTTAAGCTTCGCCAGTTTGCATATCTCCCTCGCGCCCTGTGCGCCTACTGAAGAGAATTCGTTGGTCAGGAAAGACAGCAGCGTTCGCGAGTTTGAGCCCTGTATAAGCCGCTGCAACACCCCGAATTCCATGCCATGAGGATGCGGCTTCATCACCTTCGGCGCCGGCGGAAGCTCTTTCACAGATAATGGGAATATTTTTTTCGTGCCGTCAGGTGCCGTGTAATTTATTTTCGCGAAAGGGTTTGATATCGACGTCTGCTTCAGGTAATCCTCCACGGTTTTTCTGTACCGTCCGTGTATCTCCACTTCCACGCGCACGCCGTGGTCGCCGACAACGGGCTTTTCCGATTCTTCCGATTTGACTATCTGCGGCTCGTTCTTGGCCGTATCCAGGTGTATTTCAAAATAATTCGTTTTCTTGCTGCTCTCTATTTTTGACCACACTTTTGTCGGCACGCCGGTTGTGAGCTGCGAATAGAGAGTGACGCTGCTTATGCCTATGCCCTGCTGCCCGCGGCTCTGCCGCAGCCTGTGGAACTTGGATCCGTGCAGCAATTTGGCAAATGTCTTTGGTATATTCTCCTTTACTATTCCAGGCCCGTTGTCTGTTACCGTGACGATGAAAGTATTGTCATTAGTCTGTTTTATTTTCACGCTGATTTCCGGCAGTATACCGGCTTCTTCGCAGGCATCCAGGCCGTTGTCGACAGCTTCTTTTACTGCCATGAGAAGCGATTTCGTGGGATTATCGAAGCCAAGAAGATGCTTGTTCTTTTCAAAGAACTCGGATACGCTTATTTCCTTCTGTTCCTTCGCGAAGTCCTCTGCCGTTTTTCTAACTGTCTCTTTCATCTTGCTTGCCCTCCAGAAATTCGTATACTGATCTGTGCGGTATACCTTTTATAATTTTCTCCACTGCCTGCGCAGCAAGGTGAGCGTTGGTATACTTGCCTATTATTGCAACAGTCTTGCCGTAGACTGAAATACGTGTACCAGTAAGTCTCTCTATATTGCGTCTGCATTTACCGCTTGTACCTATAAGTCTTGATCTGATCCGTCTTGAAGACTGCTCGTTCTTTGGAAGTTCTAACAGTTCAAATGTGCAGTCCTCGTCAAGAAGCATCTCCGCATTGTCGGGTGAGAACCCACGACCGATAGCCTTTACTATATTCTCGGCTGTCATTACGTTCAGTGATTCACCCTCGATTAATACATCCTCTTCGATCGATATTTTTGTCTTTGTTGCTTTCTCTATTAATCTCTTTGTCAAGCCTTTATTACCTATTAGGACGGGTATTCTCTCGTCAGGAATCTTTACACTCTTTATCATAGATAGTTCTCCACGTTTAATGTATTAATTGCTTCGCACCGTTCAAGAAATCGTATTAATCCATGCGCAGGGCGCCTCTTTTCCTCAGCACCTGCGCCTGCGTGAAAGTATAACGAAATTCAATGTCGCCGCTCCTGTCGCCCTGTATCGACCACGGCTTTATCAATACCACATCGCCTTCTTTTATCCATACGCTCTTCCTCAGACGCCCCGGTATCCTGCATATGCGCATCTTCTCGTCTTGGCAGCGCACGCGCATTTTGCTCGCGCCGAGCATCGCCTCGACTACCCCGAGCACCTCATCGCTTCTTGGCATCCTTATTCTTACAGGTTCATCGCTGCCTTTGTGGTACATTAGATCACTTTTTGTATTCCTTCAATAGATTATTCAGTATCTTTATTAATGGACTTTTGGTAAGGAATGATTATGAAAAACATGAAAATTCTTATTTTTCTCCACGGGACTATTATTATGCATAAGAATGCCAAAGGTAGATCAAGGGAGGAAAGGGTAAAACAGTCTCTGGTGAGAGAGCCTTCGGTTTTAGATTACATAAATTACATTCCTGTAGGATGCGCTGTCAATAAATTGAGGAAATGGGAAAAACAGGGTGCTATGATTATTTACTTCAGTTCGCACGAAACCCCCGCCGATGTTAAAAAGGATAAGGCTGTTTTGAAGAAATATGGATTTCCTACCGGCCGTGTTGTTTTCAGAAAAGACGGAAAAACCTATAAGTATATTACCGAAAAGATTTTGCCTGACGTTTTGATAGAGGACGACTGTGAAAGCATCGGCGGAGAAAAAGAAATGACTATAACAAACGTGAGCCCGTCTATTAAAAAGGAAATAAAATTGATAGTGGTTAAAGAATTCTCCGGAATCGACGGACTTCCTGACAACCTATATCAGTTATTAAAAGGAAAATAATCTTATCGCACTGCGTAAACATTCCTGTAAAGTTCCTGGCCTTTCTTGCTGCCGACCAGTTTGTACGAGTCCTTCACGGTGTATTTGTTTTTCAGCACTCTTGCCGCGCCGGCTGCGGTGCCTTTACTCATTACTTTTATGTTGTAGCCCTCTTTCAGCTCCTCTACGTCCACCACGGATTTTTCAGGCAGCAATTTTTTTAGCTGCTTGAGTATGGTTTCCTTGTGTTCTCCACGCACCTGTATCAGAGCCTCGTAATAGCCGCCTGAAAGCTTCACGTGCAGTTCGCACATTTTTCTGCGCAGTATGATAAGGACTTCTTTCTTTTCGCGTTTCTTCACGCCCTTTATACTGCCAATGCAGTCCACCGTTGCGTGCACTTTGTTTCCGACTATTTTCAGGTGCACATAGACGTCGTCGATTTTATTATCAGTTTTTATACGGTCAGCTATTTGCTCCTTTATGTCATCGTTTTTTATGCCGCAGAGGTCGCAGTAAAATATGTTGAACGGCTTCACGCCGAACATTGTGTGCGCCGCCGCAAAGCAGTCGTCACAGAAGTTATCTACAGTCGCTTCTTTGCCGCATTTTATGCAGAACATGAATAGAGTAAAAGTCGCAAGTCTTAAATACGGCACGACAGAATACGCTTGGAGATCTATCGCCAAAGCTTGCTTTCAGCTCAGAAGAAAATTCTCCACACGGTAATTTCGAAAATATACGAGTCCTTGTCGAATATCTCTATTTCCGACGTAAAGTGCTGGGGGGCGGCAACTTTTTTCGCCGTGTCCATGGAGTAGCTCTCCCCGCTTGCCCACATAAGCGTCGCTTTCAGCAGGCGGTCTATTGCAGCTGTATTGGCGTTTGAATGATCGCTCCTCGTGTAATCCGAGAACCATACTGCCCGCCCGGTAGTTCTGTTCACTTCGTAATTTGCCCGAACATATGACCTGATACCGTCCACGCCTACGATAACCGTTTTGCGGTCGTTTGCAACTCCGTTTGACCCGAATACTGTGAACGTATCGGCGATATCACCCAAGTTTCTGCTTGTTATGTTGGCATAATATTTTGCCACGAAATGCGACACGTTTTCTGTAGTGCCGTAAAATACCGCATTCTGGCTCGCCGCACCGGCCCACGTCAGGTTGAATATGCCTCCCATGTAACCTGTAACGTCTGTCTGGTTAAGATTGCTTAAAAGAAAGACGCTGCCGCCGCCCCTAATGAACGCTTCTTCCTTGACGCGGTAAGTTTGTATCTTTGTTTTGTCGAAGAAGAACAATACATTTGTCCCGTCCTTTATGTCGTTGCTGGCAAGGTCAATAGTTTCGGGCCTTATCGATATCGGCCTTCCGTTGTATTTGAACTCGGTCCCGTTTAATATGAGAGCAAACTCGTTCATCGCAGCCGACGAACAGTCGACGCAAGCAACCCGTATTATGTCATTCGGTATGCCTCTGACGTTTATCGAAAAGTCGACTGTACCCGGCAGCAGCTGTCCTATGTCATTATTGAGGGACTGCTTGTCGTCTGTTTGCACGTATCTTTCTATAGTGCCGTTCAGGTAAGCTGCCTGAAGGGCGTCCTGCGAAATTATCTGCAGCGATGTGCTGCCCCACCCGCTTTCAAGCGGCGTCAGTGCGAAGAAGAACGTAAGCGAAGCTATGATTACTATTGAAGCTATTATTGCCTCGAATATTCTTGCGAATCCTTTCGTCATTTTCGATCACTTCGAAAAGAAATACCAAATTTTGTGTATTTCATTTTTATCACGATATAAGAGTTACCCTTATCTTGACTATCTCGCCTGTCGCTAGCACGCCCAGACGTGTTGTGGTGAATTGCTGCCTAAGCCTCGATGCAACAGGCGGCTCGCAAAGCGCCGTCTCGGAACCGACTAAAGCAGTCCCGTTGAGTTTTATCGCCTCTACTGTTATGTCCTGCGAGTTATCTATTCCAAGCAGGCCTTTCATTGCGCCATAGCCCACAAACGGATCCGTGCAGTATGTATTGAATTTTGTGATTTTGTTGATGTCCACGAAATATCTCTTGCCGCTCGAGAAGCCAAGCCGTCTTGCGTCGGCAAAGTTGCCGCTGGACCAGGTGGTCGGATAACCCTCGTCAAACACGAGCATTTCCGAATACTGGTAGCTCATTGCCTTGAGATTCTCCCCGCTGGCCGTATTGTGCAAAAGCGGTATGTTGCTGACTATAACGAGAGTAACAAACGACACGGACGTTATGAATACGAATACGGATATTATGAATTCTATTTCTACTATCCCTTTCATTCTTAACAACCCGCATTTCATTACGATGATCGACGCGAGGAGCATTCTCAATACCCTTAGCTGACCTGTTCATCAACTGATCAAGTCTACGTCGATCATCAGACAAGACCCGTCTTTATTGCAATCATGAATACCAAAAAGCCGCTTAACAGCATTATCATGCTGTGTTTCATCCCTACGGTCATGGAATCCGATCCTATCTGGCCGGCTATCAGGCCCGAAAAGAACCCCTGTATGAGTATCATTGCAAGGAAAAGGGATTTGTAATAAGACGCCGCGTCGTTTGGATCGCCCAGCGAGAAGGCTACGGCTATCGTGCCGAATGCGTTGCACCCAGAGCATGCCGGATTGTCGCTGTTTATGCACGCGTAGCACGGATTAGGGTTGAACGTCTGTGTGCCGAAACCGCCTATAGGCCGCTGCGACTGCAGCAGCGGTATAAGAAATTTTATCAGTGTTATCGTTATGCCAAGAAATATGAAAAATATGGCATACATCATCATGACCTGCTGATTTAGCAGGACAGACTTCTCCTGCTGCGTTTCACGGATGGATTCTATGTTGCTCGCCAGCGCCTCAAGAGTGTCCTCTATATTGCCCCCCGATTTTCCCGACTGCTCTATTATCATTATCGACCTTACAACGGTCTTGCTGTCAGACACACGCTCAGCGAAATTCCTCAAAACCTTCTCGAGCGGCACATTCCAGCTTAGCTGGTTAGACATCTTCTGTACTTCCTGCGTCAGCATTCCGTAATCGGACCTTGCACCTGCGTGTATCGCCTGGATCAGCGACAGATCCGCCCGTACGCTTTCTGACATGTCGCGCAAAAAATTCGGCAGCTCGTCTTCGTACGATTTTATTCTCTTGAGCCTGATAAACTTGTAAGCGCTGTACGGTACTACAAGCAAGAGCATAGAAAGAAGAATCATGTTGACAAGCAGCGGCAGGCTTCCTATAACAAGCGCCGCCATGATAAGAACCAGGGAAGTAACGCCTGTCGAGATGAGTATTATTTTTGTAGTGCCTAATTTCAGCCTTTCATTCTCTTTCATGATATAAATTAGGCTCCGTTATTTAAAAGCCAGATTAACCCATAATTACAGGTACGTTACATCAGCTTCGCACAAAAAGTGATGGACATCTATCGGTGCGAGGCATTGCGAGCAACGCCTGCACGCGCGAAGCAAAGCTCCGTGCTGTGTCCATCGACCCGCTGGGCTATCATGGTATCATGATAGCCGACTTTTTGTGCAAAGCTCGTTACGTCGGATTCGCAGATCTTATCAGGAAGATAAATCCAACCGAGATTAACGGCAGCATGATGAAAACTATCAGGGACTGTATTACTATTGTGCCCAGCCCCGCGGATATCGACGATATGATGGACGACAAAACTATGAAAAATATCGAGCCAGTTATTATGAGCGTGAGGTACATCTCCACGTAAAGCGACAGGTCCTGTGAATACTTGCGTATGCGCCGCCTGTAATCGTTCATGTATTCCTCGCTTTTCTCTTTCAGGAACATGCCGAGATTCCCGCCTGACAGCAGCATCGTATTTATGCCGAAAAGCAGCTCTTTGAATTCGTTGGAAGGAGTGATGCGGGCCTGTTTTTTTATCGCAGAAGAGGCAGTCATGCCGAAAAGCTCCACGTCCCTTACTATGCTCTCCGATTCCTTTGTCAGTTCGCCGTACTCCTTGAAGTTGCTTATGGTCTTGAATATCGTTATTGGCGGCACGTTGGAGCTCGCTATTGTTGCCATGTACGACACGGCGAATGGCAGCGCCTTTCTGATGCGGACGTTCCTGTTCTTGGATGCGGCCGTCGGGTACGTGTAGAAGAGAAAAAACAGAAGCCCCGATATCGATATGGACAGTGTAAAGGACAGCAGCATGGAGACCAGCGGGTCTATGAATAGCCCAAACAAGAAAGCCAGCAGCAGCGTCTCTATGACAAACGTCATTGCCGTGGTGAACAGCGCTATCGAGAGGTACTCCTCAAGGGTGTAGTTGATGTTGGCTTTTTTGAGGTCCTCGCGTATCTCTATGAAATACGGTCTTATTGATTTGCTGACATCGCCGAAGAATCTGTACGACAGGTCTGCATAGCTCATAAGTATGATTGAGTTCAGAGAAATATAAGGTTTCTATTTCCGTCGAAAAACATATTTATTACAGGCCCGTGCCGGCATCTTGAGCCCTGGAAAAATTTTATCTGTGTTCACAATACGGAACAACCTGCGCACTTTTAACTGCTTTCGATCCTCTGCATAAGAAATTCAGGCGAGAGATAATAAGTGCTGATTATAGAGGAGACCTGCCTGTAGTCTGTTATGTTCTTTTCAACCATCCACTTCAGGACCTTGGCCCTGTTTTCTATCTCCTTTTTCACGTCTTTTTCATTAAGGCCCTGGTTGTCGCATATCTTCTTGAGAAGGTAACTCTTGCTGGGGTTCTTGAACACGTCCTCGCGGGAGTCCCAGCTGAAGACTTCATTCGTAATAGGCGTGCTGGTCTCCTGGTTGTAGCCGACAACTTCTATTGCCGAGAATACACGCCTGCTGTACTTCCTGCCCTGCTTTACCCTCTTTACGAATAGTATAAGGTCCAGATTCTGCATCAGGTTGGGCGGCAGGCTTATCGGGGGCGACGTCATTCTGTCCACAAGCTTGGGAAAATTCTCCGCATGGATTGTAGACAGCCCGGGGTGGCCGACAGCCATCTGCTGGAACAGCACGTACGCCTCCCTGCCGCGGACTTCCCCGACTATTATGTAGTCAGGCCGCTGCCTTAGCGATTCGCGCAGCAGCTCGAACATGTCAACCTTGCCTTCCTCCGATATGGGCGTGCGCGCGACCTCGGGCACCCAGTGGGCGTGCGGCAGCCGCAGCTCGGACGTATCTTCTATGCTTATGATTTTCATCTGGGGTTTTATGAAAAGCGAAAGGACGTTGAGCATCGAGGTCTTGCCCGACGCAGTGCCGCCGGATACGAGTACCGAGCAGCCATGTTCGACAAGAAACCAGCAATAAGCCATCATTCTTACGTCGCAGGTATTGTATTTTATAATGTCCGTTGGCGTAAGGGGTTTTTCTGAGAACATTCTTATTGTGAAATTGCTTCCGTGGCGGGCTATATCGCTGCCGAGCGTGGCCTGCAACCGCGAGCCGTCGGGCAGCGTGCCGTCAAGGAGCGGGTGCGAGACCGATATGGTCTTGCCCGATCTCTCCGCAAGCTTATTCACGAAAGTGTCAAGCTCGTCCATATTACTGAACGAGATATTGGTCCGCAGCGACCCGAGCTGCGGATATTTGTGGTACACGTATATGGGTATGTTTACGCCGTCGCACGAAATATCCTCTATGTTCTTATCATTTATGAGCGGCTCTATTTTTTCCACGCCTATGAAATCGCGTATAACATAATACCTCAAAACATCGGTGGCGTTTTTGTCAAGTTTCACTTTCAGGTACGCAAGCGCGCGTTCGAATGCGGTGTTGAGATAGCCTATTGCGTCGCTCTTTCGTATCTGCGAAAAGTTCACGTCAAGCTTCTCCTGTACGTACTCCTTTATTTCATCCAGCGCCATTTGGTTGGTCAGTGCCGGCTCGACGATTTTGTACACGATTTCGCCGGATTTTTTATCAAAGAATATATGCGCATACGCCATGATTTTCTCGCCCTGCGCAGGCTTTGACGGTATCAGCGGGTATTTCATGTCTATGCGCGTTATGTCTTCGCTTTCCTGCGCTGTATATTTTTCCATTTTTATGGGCGGCAGCGCTATGCCGCTGAACTGTGCTGGTTGCTGTTGCGGCATATACTGCGGAACAAACTGTTGCGGCATATACTGCGGCACGAAAGTTTGTTTTTCTATGATGCCCGTTTTTATTCCTTCCTCTGACTCCTGCTTCTGCTTTATTACAAATCTCTTTCCGCCCCTTATGTCCATGAGTAGGTCTTTCATGCTCTCACTATCGTAATTTTGCTGTTTTTTATTACCCGCACAAATTCTGCAGTGCTGAGGATTTCGCTGTCGTTGATGACGCTGTTACTGCCAATTATATTGTCGTAGTTTATATTAAAAAGTTGCCTCTTAACCATGGCCTTTCCGTCCGTAGTGCTTAATACAATCTGCCCGCCGTTATCGCTCCACAATGCTATCCTGTACGAACTGCCTGATATTTTGTCCGGCACCCTTATGTCTATTGTAGAGTTCTCGGTGCTCGACGCCTTGACTATGGCATTCGAAACGCTGTCAGCTACGGCATTCATCTGGTCGTACGCTGTTATACCCTGCAGATTGTCCTGAACGTTGTTGAAGTTTATCACCACGTAAGACGTTATTAGTATTCCCATGCCGAATAAAATCAGCTCGCTTACGATCCTGTACTGGCCTTTCATTTTCGGTCGCCTTGGCGACGAAAAGAAGTGTCTCTTATTATCACCACATTTCATAATAAGATATTCGCCACAGGGGTATATAGACCTTATACAAGATTGAGTTTTACTCAATCTGTATATTTACACTATGCTTATTCTCACAAGGCTGCTCACAAGCGTCCTTCCGTTGCTCTTGAGATCCGTCCTTTCACCGAGGCTTTCGATTATTACACTTCTGTCTTCCCCGCCTACCCCGCCTCCCTGCAGGTCAATTTTATAGTC
>DATDYJ010000047.1:0-15511 GCA_035289025.1 archaeon | reverse complement strand
GGCATGCAGCCATCCGAACTGGTCTTAGATATGTTAGAAAAAGAAAAACCACTCGAGTTCGTTTTGAAGGAAGGCACGATGAGCCCGAAAACCGGCCACATAAAACCCGTTTCAGAAGACGAAATCAAAAAAGGCATTCTGGAAACCGCTAAGAGCATAGCGCATGATTACGAACAGGGCTTCCCGGTAGCCGAAACAGATGCGCCGTGCCGATTTTGCTCGTATAAGCTGTACTGCCCTAAGTGGGGATAAGTCTGTTTTTAAGATTTAGTGCTAAGTGAAATGTATGTCAGAAATAATTCTCAACCATTCGGACAAGTCGATTACGATAAAAAATCTAGTCATTAAAAACGACGACCTGTTTGCCTTTCTCGAAGCCCACCCGGACCACGAGGAAGCCGTCCGCAAAGCGATTGTTGTAGGGGCTTTGGGCATCAGGAGTATGGGAACCGACGTAAAGATGGATTACGTTGACAAGAAATTCGCGGAGTTCATGTCAGATATCAAACAGAAGTTCGACGAGCAGCACATGAACGTGCAGAACCTGATAGTTGAAACTTTTGACGAGGAGAACGTTCAAAGCCCGATGTTCAAATTTGCAAAGAATTTGGAAACGTACTTTAACGATAAAACCGGCGTTGTACGAAACATCATAAACGATACGTTCGATCTGGCGAACAAGAAAAGCCCGATCGGCGCTCTGGCGCAGAATCTTGATTTGTATTTCAACGACACAGGTACAGTAAAGAAAATGCTTGACAGCCACTTTGATCTTAACGCAAGGGACAGCTCGATGAGCCAGTTTGTTGACAAACTCTCCGAAAATTTCGATGTTGACAAAGGAACAATACGAAAATTGCTAAATCCATCAGAACAGGGTATGCCTGTATATCTTCTGAAAGAAGAATTAATGAGAAACATTAACGATCTCAGAGAAAAGATGGTTGCAACAAAGGCAGAACAGACAATTCTCGACAAGAGCACACAAAAGGGTGGTGTGTTCGAAGATTTTGTATACGAGCTGTTGCACGATATAACAAACGCACACGGCGATACGATAGAGAACACCAAAAGCAAGATCGGCAGGATGGCAGACAGGAAGGTAGGCGATTTTGTTGTACACATGAAAGACGGCGATGAGCGAATAGTTGTTGAGGCGAAGGATTCCGTAAAGCACAGCATCCCGGAAGTATTGGAGGAAATACGGGATTCTATAGAAAACAGGGATGCGAAATTTGGTATATTTCTTTTCAAAACAGTAGATCAGATGCCGCAAAAACTCAGGCCGTGCAGAATTGAAAGAAATTACATAGTTACTTCAGCTGACGGCGGAGGACTTTATTACGCGTACCATGTTGCCAGAACTATAATAGGCAGCGGAAGGACGCAGAAAGGCGGCACAATACCGGTGGACAAAATTCAGGCCGAGGTCGAACACTTGGTTAAGAAAAATCTTATCATAGATGAGGCGATAAAAAAAGCGCGTAAGATCACTGAACATGTAGATTCCGTGGAATCAACTTTACGCTTGCTGCAGTCCGAAATAGACGAAAGCCTTCACCGCATACAGTCATTGCTTAAAAATAACTAATTATTGAGTTCTTTTCCTTCCTGAAGCCTTTTCGCATACAGGTAGAACGAGTTCATCAGCTGCTCGAAATTGAATTCGCGCGTTACACGCTCGACCAGCTGGTCGTATTCCTTGTTGTCGTAGTGCAGGCTGCATTCAAGTCCAGTGCCTTCTGACACCTGCAGCCCGAAGAACCTGTTTACTTCTTTCTGCCCTATTCCCCATAGCGCTTCTTTTACCCGGCCTTCGTCCGACAGCACTGCCGCAAGATGCATCATGTCCGTGCCGTTGCGGTAGAGCAGCTTGTGCAATTCGTTCTCCGCCGCTATGCCGTGTACGCGCATCCGCCCGAACAGGTATGGCAGGTCGAATTTGAGTATGTTGAACCCGTGTATATTCATGTTGGGATCTTTTGCGAGCATTCCCTGAAGCGCTGTAAAAAATTCCATCAGCATCTGTCTCTCGCCGAATTCCCACTCCTTTAGCAGTACGGGCTGCTTTATCTCCGCTTTTACAGGCGGCTTGTAGGTATCGTAATAGTTGTACGCTATTGCAAGTATCTTCGAGCTGCCGTGATACGGATTGAGCGCCGTGTCGGTATTTTCTTTGGCTATGTATGTCTCGACGTCAAGGAAAAGATGACCCATACGCACACTTTCCTTGAGTTCTTTAAATAAATTTGGCGACTTTGGCCGCCGTAGTCCTGTTGATATTGATTCCAATTACGCCCGCATGTCATGAACATCGGCTGGTTTACAGGTTTGCATAACCATTAGAATATTTCGCACATCATATTAGCATGGGATTCTTCAGGATGTTCAAAAAAGAGGAGAAAACTTACAGTTTAGCCGAAGCCGTCGGCATTATAGAAAAAGAATCTGCCGAGCGCGAAGCATCGCGAAGAAAAGAGATTTATGCGGTCGCTTTGCGAGTGAATAACGAGCTCCCGCCGCTCGCATTGGCAATAAAAGAGTTCTCAAAAAAGCCCGCGCCGCCGCAGGCAAGAAGCTCGGAAAAGGTCCGCGACCGTTTCTGTGAAATAGCTGTGCAGCAGATAGCCGCTATGCAGCCGCCGTCAGCAGCCGAGCCGCAGGAGTTCCTTAGAGCAGCTCACCAGCTTATCAACGGTCTCGGCGGCCTGACAGAACGCCAGCTGCTGCATCTTGGCATATTCTTTCAGTACGACATCCAGCCCGTAGCTAAAAAGATGAAGGAGATAAACAACCTTCTGCACACAGAGGCTGAAGGAAACCACAAAAAAGTCCTGGCACTTTTTGACGAAATAAAAGCACTGGATGCCACCCTTAATAGTACAAAAAGAGCGGCGGCCGAACTTGAATCCGCTCTAGCACGCCACGAATCGAGGAAATCCTCTATAATAACGCCGTCTGAACATACCGATAACTCCTCACTGCTCGTAGCTGAACGCCGCCTCCAGCGCACGCGCCAGGAAGTAGACTCGCTCCTCGCCGTTCAGAAATTCCTGCGCAAATACGTTCATGCAAAAAATCTGCATGACGAGTTAATTGACGAATATCTGGATTCCCCAAGTTCCGCGCTGTTGCACGACGAACATTTCCGCATAATCAAGATAATTATGGAAGCCCGCGCCTACGATGATACAGGAAAAGCCGAATCCGTAATCAGCCGCGAAAACGAGGTTCGTGCAAGGCGCACAGAGCTGGGGGAAGCGGTAAAGGAAGTGGACAGGGAAAAACAAAAGTACGAGACTGCCAGCAGCCACGCCGCATCCCGTGCCATGGAAGCCCGCCGCAAGCTTGTCGCAGCCGAAAGCGAACTGCGCGATGCTTCGCGCAGCCTGGCAGAGGAAAAAGAAAAACTGGACATATTGCACTCGGACATAACACGCAAGAAAACAGAATTGATGCTGTTGGCTTCGTCGCTGCTGGACGCGAAAATCACTTTATAGTCAGATATTATCTATTGAAAATCCTTTCTGCTCAATAAACTTCTTGCCTATGTTGCCGCTGTTAGCCACTACATCATGCAGATGCAAAAACTTCCAACCTTTTCTCGCTATCTTGCAGCCGACGTATGCATGCGCGCCGCCTACGTTTTTCCACTGCGCCAGCTCTTCAAGCTGCTCCTTTGATATAGTGAACGCGGATGCGCGGAACTTTACTTCGAAAACAATAACACGGCCGTCCTTTACTGCTATTACATCAGGGCTTGGTAGATTGATACGCCCAGATCGAGGCGCACGTATTGTCATGTAACCCATTTTTGATAGCGTGTGTACAAGCTCCCGTTCCGCACCATAACCTTTGTTATAACTGTGAACCATGTGTAGAATTAGTTTCAGAGAAATTTAAGCTGCTATTTCAGGTATTTGAATTCCCAGCGGAAGTATTTCGCCAGAGTTTTTTGTTTCTTGATCTTCTTTATAGCTTCGTGCGTTTTCAGAAGATCATACAGCCCCCATACAAAGCTTGTAAGAAGGTAGCCCATGACAAACGTAATGAAAAGTACTATACGCGCATCGAGCAGAAGATAACGCGTATTCAGCGTCATAAAGCTCGCAGCCATGAACGCAAAAACTACAATGAACATCTTCTTTCCGCGGTAATATATCGTGCGGTTATGCCGATGCAGGAAGATAACTCCCGACGAAAGAAGGTACCCGCCGAAAAGCAGCACAACAACAAAGAACGCATCGTCTATAGGCGTTGTATACACCAGACCCGGTCTTAAGAATCCCACGAATCCGGCGTAAGCGGCGTACATTGCGCCGACTGTGGTGCCTGCGTAGTAGCCTGCGCCATCCATAAAGCGTGGTCCGTATGGCGAGCGCAAAAGCTCAGCAAAAAAGAATACAACGACCAGTATTACAGGCAATATGACCTTTTTTGCCTCAAAGTCCACCAGATCGCGGAGCCACATAAAATTACTTCTCGGACGGTATAATAAGGTTTTTGCGCAATTATTTTCATGCTAATAGAGATGTTTAACTTTCTGGTCGCAGTTTTCGGTGTTCTCATGAGCCTCGGCCACTTCCCTCAGGCGCGAAGAATAATAAAAAATAAGAGCGCAAAAGACGTCAGCCTCACGACTTATGCGATATTCGCAACAGGTTCTTATGTTTGGCTTGGTTACGGCCTTCTCATAAACCAATTTCCTATCATACTGAGCTTTGTTATCGGCGTTGCAGGGTCAAATTTAGTCCTCTTTCTTAAGGTGTATTACGACAAAAAGAAGCCTTAAGAATGTTCGTTCATTACATATAATTGGATTACAGGTAAGAATTATGCTTTCATATTCATCTCTGAAGACAGCGGTTATAGGTAGCTAGTTCTTTCTCTGTATCTGGTAGATGCACGGGCTACTGCCCTAACAAATGCATTATCCACAAAAGGAGAGATTATTATGGCAAAGCTGGCACAGAATTTTGCAAAATACATGGTCTACGCAAGGATGCAGGCAAAGGGCGTTGTAGAGCGCCCGGATGTAATCGGCGCGATATTCGGTCAGACCGAAGGCCTGCTCGGAAGCGAGCTTGACCTGCGCGAGCTGCAGCAAACCGGCAGGATCGGCAGAATAGAGGTAAATGTAAAGACAAACAAAGGCCGCGCTTTAGCGGAGATAATTATACCGTCGTCGCTCGACGCGAGCGAAACGGCGCTGATAGCATCATCGCTGGAAACAATAGACAAGGTAGGCCCGTGCGATGCGGAAGTCGAAGTCATTAAAGTCGACGACGTACGCTCGCAGAAGCGCAGATACGTTATTGACAGAGCAAAAGAAATTCTGCGCGCGATGATGGACAACACCGGAATGCAGGATTCACAGAAACTAGCTGACATGATAAAAGAATCAGTAAGAACCTGGGAGGTCGTTACAATCAACGGTCTTGCGTGCGGCCCGGACGTGGCGACCAGCGACGAAATAATTGTTGTTGAAGGCAGAGCCGACGTAATCAACTTACTCAAAAACGGCATACGCAACGGTGTCGCTATAGAAGGCAGCAAAATACCACCGGCAGCAGTCGATCTGATTAAAAGAAAAATAACAACAGCGTTCCTGGACGGCGACCGTGGCGGAGACCTCGATCTCAAAAAACTGCTTTCCGTCGCGGAAATAGACTTTGTGGCAAGAGCCGACGAGGGCAAAGAAGTCGAAGAGCTTACAAAGAAGGAAATATTCAAAGCGCTGCGTGATAGAGAACCGCTGAACCAGTCAGAAAAGCACATTGAGTCCACTCTGCCGGAAGAGCCTGTATTCGCGCAGAAAGAAGAGCTAGATGATGAGGCTGTGAAATATTTCAACAGCCTGCTCGAAGAGTTGGTCGGCACAAGGGCCGCTTACCTGGTGGACAACAACCATCAGATAATCAGCAAGCTGCCGATTTCTCAGCTGGACGAAGTGATAAATGATTTCCAGTCAGTGTACGCACTGGTCGTAGACGGAAAAATAAACCAGATACTGGTCGACATGGCGAAAAAGAAAGGAATATCAGTTCTGGCAGGTATGGGCTTCAAGGAGCGCGTCGACGAAGGCGCGCTGCGCCTTGTCATTCTGGGCAACATGATGCCTGAAGAAGAGCAGACGTAAAAGAATTGTTTTAACTTAACGGGTGATGATTGACGTGAAGGGTATTATCAACGGATTAGTACCCTTAGCTGACCTGTTCATCAACTGATGAACAGGTCTACGTCGGTCATCATACTTTTAGTTAAAACAACCAATAAAACTCATTTCAAATTTTGTCCGATTAACTTATTTAAGGAGTGCCATGCATGTATAAGCAGTGGAGAACATGAACAACGCACATACATTCTATAACTTTCTTAGCCTTGCCTCCACACTCCGCGTACTAAAGTGCAATACAATTTAGCGCGGGATGAAACTGTTCCCCAGCGGGACAGTCGACCTTCAGCTGATGCCGATATCGCCATTATATTTTTCTTGAACAACGTCGGCAAAATATCGAGAAGCTGGATATTAGCAGCTTTTCAAAAAATAAAGGTGATACAATGAGCTTGCCAAGATGCTGTGAAAAAGAGATGAGGATAATTGCCGAAACAGGAAAATTCCTTGAGGCGCACTGCGAAGTATGCAGCGATGTCGTCTACGTGAAGAAATCAGTTTCCGCGCAGCCTCAGATGCTAGACGATTAGTAAGTCCTTCGGTGCCTTTGTGAGAGCGCCGCGGCCTATTACTATATCGTCCTCTATCCTTACGCCTCCCCATGTCCTGTTGTAGTAACCTGGCTCTGCTGTGAAGACCATATTCTTCTTTAGCATGAAGTTCGACTTCGTTGCTAGCACACCGGGATAATCATGCACCTGTATGCCAATGCCATGCCCGAACGCATGGATAAGCTGCTGCCCAAGATTCTTCAGCACCGCGTCAGATGCAGCATGAGGTTCGCTGGACTTGGAACCGCTTTTCATCTTGCCTATACCAGCCTGTTGCGCGCGATAAACTATGTCGTAGATGTGTTTTGCCTTTTTGTCGGGCACGCCGATGGAAAATGTCCTTGTGATATCAGAACAGTATCCGTCGTAAATTACCCCGAAATCTATGAGCAGTATGCCTTTGATTATTTTATTGTTCCCTGATGCATGGTGCGGCAGCGCGGCATTGCGTCCCGCTGCGACTATTGTTGGGTAAGCAATATCCTCCGCGCCGTTCTTTATCGCTGCGTAGCGCATTTCGAGTGCAAGATCCCTTTCAGTCCGCGATTTTTTCAACAGTCTGTCTATATCATCAAAAACGTTTAGCGTGATGCGGCAGGCCTCTTTTATTTTTTTGATCTCCGCGCCGTTCTTTATCGCCCGCGCCTCTCCAAGCTCCTTTGACACGTCCACTATTTTTGTGCCTTTGAGAATCTTTTCATAGCGCCGTAAACCGTTTGCTGATACGTAGTTGAAGTTCATTCCAACGGTTTTTCCAGAATTTTTCTTTACAACGTTAACGAATTGTTTTTTATTTTCAATTATTATTTTCTTCCCGGAAAATGTGCCGTGCTCCAGGCGGTTTGTAAGCACGGTGCGCCCGTTTCTTTTTGCAATCAGCGTCGCGCTGACGTACTTCGTCTTGCTTATACCCGCCAGATAATAGAAATTCTCGTCGATACGGTCTTCTGCTGTTGTCAGAAGAAGTGTGTCCACTTTGTCAAAAATATTCATGATTATCTATAGGAGTCAGCCAAATAAAAAGTTCTTTTAGGCCGCATCTTTCTTTTCCAGCTGCTTGGATTTTCTGTACGTCTCCATATCAGTATCAAGCCACGGATAGATGCTCTTTATTGCGTCCTCGGCGGCCCGCTGCACCCTTGAGTCGTGGCCTTCTTTTATTAGTTCCTCGAGCACTGGAATCGCGCGCTCGTCCTGCATAAATCCCAGTGAACTTACCGCCGCAAGCTGTATGAGCGCGTATTTGTCCCTTGCCGCCTCTATCAGGAAATCCAGCGCCTTCTTGTGCCCTTTCCCGTATATACCAAGGTGTCGTATTGCCATCATCCTTGTTCTTTCGTAGTAACCGGGTGATGCGTATTTTATCAGTAAGTCCAGTGATTCCATGCCGTGCAGATGAGCGAGCCCTTCTATTGCGCCTGCACGTATGATGTCGGTCCACGACTCCCGGTTTAGCATGCTGTGCAGCAGCGGCTCAACCGAAGGATCTTTCGTCTTGCCAAGCGTCCTGCAGACTTCCGCTGGTACAGTGTAGCTTCTCTTGTCGTCAAGAAGTGCCTTGACATCTTTTAGTAAAGTTGGGTCCTTTACCGTGCCAAGCGCAGTTACAACAGCCCGTCTTGCAAGCGGATGATGCAGTGCAAGTCCTTTCTTCAGGTATTCAACAGACTTGCGGTTCCTCATATGACCCAGATACGAAGCAATATCAGCCTGCACTCCCCAGAATTTATCCTTGAGCATAGCCTTGCCTAGTATTTCCGCATCCGCCTCGGTGCCGTTCTCCATCCTTGATATTACGGCGGCGGCCTGCATTCTGCCGACAGGGTTCGGGTCGAACTCAAGCTGGTATATCCACATCGCCATCGGCTTAGACACGTCCATTTTTTTAAGTACGACGTTGTCCGGGTCCACCCGCAGCATAAGAGGTTCATCAGTTTTGTAACGGAACTGATGCTCCTTGCCGTCCACGGTCTCCTCAAATTTTTTCACGCCGTTCTTCGTTGTAAGTTCTATTTTCATCTTTACTGAAAACAAAAGCTCTGGGTTTTGCGATACCCTTATGATCGCCTCCTTGCCGTCCCAGTGATAAAGCACTTTATATTCCGGATGACCGGAACTGAATACCCACTGGTCGAAGAATTTTTTCATGTTCTGTCCCGTCGCTTCCTCTATCGCCTGTATGAAATCCAGCGTCTCCACGGGCCTGTTTTTGTTCTTCTCTACATAGTGGTTTACCGCCTTCCACCACAGCTCGTCCCCGAGCGTCTCATGCAGCATCCTCAGAACGCACGCGCCCTTCTGGTAGAGATGACGGTCGAATAAATCACCGGACCGTTTAAACATATTCGTGGAAATTGGCCGTCTCCATTTGTCCTTGTCCTCCGCAAGATACGATAGCATGTTCATGTAGGAGTCCCATTGGAAATATCCCTCCCCCTTATCCTCGCGCTGGAAAAGCGAGTCAAAATAAGTGGCAAAGCTTTCATTGAGCCACGCGTGGCTCCAGTCCTTGCACGTCAAAAGATCGCCGAACCACTGGTGCGCAAGCTCGTGCGCCGCCAGACCGTCGGCGCTGTACTGCACTTCCTCGTGCGCTATTTCATCATGCAATACCATATCCGTTTGCGTCGCGCACGTTGTGTGTTCCATTCCGCCGAATATGAAATCAATCACGGAAACCTGTGCGTATTTCTCGTAAGGATATTTGACCCCGATTTTCTTCGAGAAGAATTCTATCATCGCCGGCGTTTTGCCAAACGCACGCTTTATCTCGTCGCCTCGGCCTTTTTCGCAGTAATAATTTACTGGAATGCCCCGCCAGTTGTCCTTTACTTCATCGAATTCGCCCGCCGCGAAACTTATCAGGTAAGGTGAGTGCGGCTTGCTCATTTTCCAGTGAAAAGTCTTGCGTTTGGCTGATTTGTTTTCCGTTACCTTGACCAGCCCGCCGTTGGATATAACAGTGAATGTGTTGGGCACTGTTATTAATGTCTCGCTTGTCGCCTTGCAGTCCGGCGTATCCTGCGTCGGAAACCAGTATCGTGCATCCTCCGTTTCGCCGTGCGACCAGACCTGTTTTGCCTTCTTCGGATAGTGTTTGTCTGGTCCGACAAAATATATGCCAAGTTTGGGCTCGGTTATTTTATATTTTACAGAAACGCTTACGACATCGTCCGGATTGACTTTAGGTGTAGTAATTTCTATTTTCGACCCGTCGTACTTATGCCGCGCTGTCTTGTTGTTAAACTTAACGGCAACGATTTTCATGCCCTTTGCATCCATGGCCAGAATGTCTTTGCCGTTCAGTGATTTCAACGTCGTCGTGCATTCGCCTAAAACAGATTTTTTTTCAATGTCGATATCCAGAGCAATGCGCACGTGCAGCGTCCTGAAATTTCTGTCAGGGGCATATTGCGGCTTTGGCGTAGCGCCAGCGAAACGCGCGTCCGGCACGCCCATTATCCTCCAAAGGTATTGATCACAAGCCATGACACTATTTGTGGAACTGATGTTAAAAAGATTATTTTCAGTCTTTAGAATTCACAATTCGTATAAAGATGGCATTTAAACTTATTTGTCATAGTAAAAACATGGCAGACGTTGTGGCCGCAGATATTTTTGACTTAAGCAGATTCAGGCTAGGAGAATTTCGGGACACATATGAACGTGTTTCTGCAGCAGAACAGTACTTAATGGAAAATTGTAACACACTCGATATACAAAATTTAAGTGGCGCTGTTAACCCGGTAAAACTTCGCGCTGCAAGGCTTGAATTACCAAGTGTAAATTCTCATGGAGAATTAGAGCTATTCGTGACTACTGCCGGTAGAAAAATATATGACAGCGCTAAACATCATGGAACTCCTTTTAGAAGCATGCCCTCTCTTCCTGAGGGAGTTGTTCTTTGCATTGACACAAATCATGTGTTCGGTTTTCGTGAAATGACGGATCACCCATATATGCTCCTAAATTCAATAATGGTTTATGGTAATGTACGAAAATCTCTTGAATCAAGGAGACATGTCCCTGGATACCAGCCGCACTTTTTAGAGATCGGGGCTCTTTCTTACAGTGATATAGGTAACAGTTGGACACATGGCGTTTATGGTAAAAATTTTAAAGGTACTGCAAGAGCCGAAGAATAATTTTGCCATATGAACACACAGATTTTGTCCTAGTGGTAGTTTTTAAATATAACTGGCAATTGACTGCTATGAGTATATTCCGAAGCTATGACATCCGTGGCCTGTACGGCACGGATCTTACAGAAGACGTAATGCGCAGAATAGGTGCGGCATTTGCGCAGGTCTCGACCAAAATGGTAACCTTAGCAGGTGACGGCCGCACTTCGTCGCTTTCTCTGAAGAAAGCCTTCGCGGAAGGCTTCGGGCGCGAATCTGTAGACGTGGGAACAGTACCAATGGGAGTCGGTATGCTTCAAGCCCTCGGGAAAAATGATTATGCCTACATAACAGGCTCGCACTTAAGCAAAGAGTGGAACGGCGTAAAGTTTTTTCACAAGAACGGGCTGGGATTCATCGACAGTGAGAACGCGGAAATAGCCAAAATATACAAAACAGTCGGCATAACTCACCGCGGCGCCTCGTCAAAAGCCGACACAAAAAAAGCCATAGATGATTACGTAAAGTACGGCGCCGCGCGCGCAGCCCCGCAGAAAAAAATAGACGTGGTGCTGGACTGCGGCAACGGCGCAGCCGGGCTTGCCGCAAAGTTGCTTTTCACTAAAGCAGGATTCAACACAAAAGCGATTTTTGAAAATATAGACTCCAGATTTTCCGGCAGAGGTCCGGATCCGATGGAAGACCCACTGAATGAATTGCGCAAACGGTCTGCTTCGGCAGATATTGGCGTGGCGTACGACGGTGACGGCGACAGAATGGTTATTGTAGATGATAAAGGCAGAAAACTTACTCCCGAGCAGGCGTCATATCTTATTTTACTGGATGCAGTAAAGCGCCCTGGACCAGTAATTGCCAATGTCGAATGCACAAGAATGATTGACGACGTGGCAAAGAAATTCGGCAAAACCGTTATCCGCGTTCCGGTTGGGCATACTTTCCTAATGGACGCCGTACACAAACATGCAGCCTGCTTCGGTATAGAAGTCAGCGGGCACTACGCGGTGCCTTACATGGCGCCATTTGACGATTCGCTGCTTGTAAGCCTGTACGCAGCTTCTGTGCTGTCGCGCCAGACCAGACCGCTATCTCAGATAATAGACGAAATAAAAACGTACCCGTTCGGACGGATGTCGGTTAGCTGCCACGATGATAAGAAATTCGCCGTTGTAGAGCGGCTCAAGAAGCAGCTCACCAAAGAATATGAATTAGTAAGCACTCTTGACGGCGTCCGCGTTGACTTTCCGGACGGCTGGATACTTATCCGTGCCTCAAATACAGGGCCGTTGATCCGCCTTACGGTTGAGGGCAGTGACAGCCGTGCTTACGATAGGCTGAAGAAAGAATTCGAACACACCCTTAACGAAGAAGTAAGAAAATAAATTTTATTTATTAGATTTGAAAAAAGCCACTGCTTCTTCCAGTTCTTTTATTGTATTTATCGTAACCCAATAGCCAGTGTGCTTGAACGCCTTCAGCTTCCCCGCGGCCGCAAGCTTCGGCAGTACGTCATACTCCAGGCTTCCTGTTTCGGGATATTTTATTTTTCTGCCGAGAAGATGCATTCCTATGTTCGCCCAATGTTCAAGCAGCGGCTTCTCCCGGAAGTTTTTTATCAAAACACCTTCCGTGTCGACAATTCCAAACTGGCTGCGGAATCTGCTTATTACTGTAGTGTTCGCGCCGCTTTTGATCAGTTCGCCGATAGGTACGTTGTTGAGATCATCAGAATTCACGACTATAAACTCGTCGCCCTCTATATGTTCAATCGCAAGTCGTATGGCGCCGGCAGTGCCCCGCGGCTCGTCCTCTACAGAATAAATAAGCTTATCGCCGTAGTGCTCTTTTATTTTGTTCCACTTGTACCCGCAGGCAACGACTATTTTTTCTATATTTGTCTTCTTCAGATGATCGATATGGTATTGCAGCATGGGCTTGCCGTTTATCGGTATCATGCATTTCGGTATTTCATCAGTCAGCGGCCGCAGCCTCTTCGACTGCCCGCCGGCAAGTATTACGACTTCCATTTATTTCACCAAATCAGCTATAATTTCTAGTTCACCCTTATAAACATTGACTTGGCCTGTTACAGTAACGTTATCGCCTGATTTTACCGTGACACGTGCATTGAACACAACAGCCGTTATATTGCCAGTCCCGTCGTAAATTGTCATGAAAACGTTGTTGCCGCTGGTGGATTTAGTCAGTACAGTAGCATTCAACACAACGTGCTTGCCCGCGTCCTTTTCGCTCAGACTTCCGATTGTTGTCATGTCGGGCCCTATGAACAGTATAATCATGAAAAGCGCTACGATACCGGCCAATGCCACGGCGAGTGATAATTTTACTAATTTTTCATCCTTCAAGGTTGAACACCTTTAGATCTTCGTATACAGGACCCTTTGATGTTAAGGTTGACTTTTTTAGTTTTATTTTATTGACGCGCATACTACCTATATTCACGTCACTGTGTTTATCTATGAACTCGGCAAGATCTTTACTTTGCTTGACACGTGCAATAGTAAGATGCGGCATGGGTTTGAAGTCGCCTTTGCCAAGAGTATCCTCCACATCAATCTGTAGGTTAAGCAGCTCAGGTGCGCCTACCCAGACTACACCAGGAAAAACACCGACCTTTTCTACGGTAATGTCAAATGGCTTTGTCTTGTCCGCAAGCTCCTTTAGCCGCAGCTCGACTTCACCAACGGTCTTCACATCAACTTCACCTAAGAATTTCAGCGTGAAATGGAAGTCAGAAGCAAGCTTTACATTCAAATCCTTTAACCCTTCCTGCAGCCTGATTACATTACCAACCAAGTCTTCAGCCAGATCAACAGCAACAAAACAACGCATAATAATTGTTATCATATCAACTATAAGTCAGTTATCCTGACTATTACCATACTTATGAGAGAGTTAAGCCCCATATCCTGTAGTATCAAAATTATGGGCTTCCAGCCATATAGCCAATCAAATATCTTTAAGTTTACACGTGTTCAATTTATCCATAAAGTGAGTATATGGGACGTAAAAAAGGTTTCAATGAGGGAAAAATTCGCATTATAGTTGCCACGCTTGCTGCTAACCCGGATGGAATGTGGCTCCGAAGGATATCAAGGGAGACAGGGTATTCGCCTGCTACTGTCGCACACTACCTGGAAACAGTGCTTGCGCCGCTTATAGAGGATGTTAGCCTCGGATCAGGCGGAAAACCTCTGCTTCGTGTCGTCCGATTGAAGCAGGCAGTGCTTGAGAGACTTCAATCCGGCCAGGATATACGCCAAATCATGCGCCTGATAAAAATGTTTTCAAGAGTAGAATAGAAAGGCTAGTTTTAACTTAGTTTTAGCTAAAACAGCTAAAAATAAGCATATAGAGTCCAATAAGTCAGATTAAATTCTGTGCAAAGCAGAATAAACACTTACTGTTAGCATAGAATAGCTCACTAATTTCATGTGTTTCCGTGAAGATCTTGTGAAATTCATATGAACTTCATGCATATTCATGAAGATTTTTGTGAATGCACGTGAAGTCTATGAACATGCCTCACAAATAGCTCATATTCCTATAAGCCTAAAATAGCTAAACTCACAATCGACTCACCATTATGGCTAAAACCCATAAAACCCTTCACAGAGCCTTCATAAACCCTTCACCAAGTATTCACGTATTTCACATTTATATTCACGTTATTCACGTGAAATTCACGTGAAAGTAGTAAAAAATAGAGGGCATTCACGTTAAAAACTGTGAAGTTCATTCAGTTTTTATACATCTTCATAAAAACAATCAAAAACTACGTGAATATCTGTGAAGTCTAGAACACATATACTTTTATACTTATCACACCAAGATAATAGCATGGAAGAACCTAGCAGCAATAGTAGCCCTCATACCTCACATGAGAATCCAGCAGAGCCAGTAAAAGAGGTTATTCAGGAGCTTGAAGACAAGGTTATAACAGAAAAAATAGAGAAAAAGGAAGATCAAAAGAGATATAGCGGGCCTGAAGAATGGCTAAAAGAGCATAAATGGTCAGGAAACCCTTTCGTTTTGAATATACGCCCAGAATTATTTGTAGGTTATAATAATCAGATAAACGATCTGATAAGGAATATCAAGGAAAAGCATAAAGTCATATTGTTGTTGGGTGCAACCGGATCCGGCAAGACGACCATGCTCAAGTGGCTGTCGAATACGTTCAACCATGGGTATGAGTTCGTTTTCGTGGGCAAGCCGCCACAGCGGCCTGAGGAATTCGTCGATATTTTCAATGAAAAGTACCCAAGATTTAGGCTGTTTGGCCCATCCATCAAGAACATTTACCAGATCCCAGCCTTCCTAAACAGGCGGCTGAAAGGCAAGCATCTCGTCGTTCTGTACGACGAAGCGCATGAATCTAAAACAGATGTGCTTGAGTGGCTGCGCGTGCTTTCTGACCATGTCGATAACATGTCCATCGTCATCGCCGGCCTGCCCGTGTTCGACGAAAATCTCTCGAAGCTCGAAACGCTCCGAAAAAGAATCATGGAAAAAATTGAGCTTGTATCTCTCACAAAAGAAGAAACTGCAGCACTGGTGAGAAACAGAATAAAAAATGTCGGCGGAACGGGCGACGAATTCATTTCGCTTGTAGATGTGATTTA
>DATDYJ010000046.1:0-2128 GCA_035289025.1 archaeon | reverse complement strand
TATCATGTTGAGTATATCGTTGTGGTAGTCATTGCGGTCGGAGCACGTCTCCTTCAGATGCGTGTCCAGTCTTTTATCCAGCTTGTTAAGTACACCTGATACGAATTTCGTTACTTCTTTTTTCTGGCTGTTCTTTTTGACAATAACTATGAAGTCTATGTCACTTTCGCCTTTGATAAATTCGCCGCGGGCGGCCGAGCCCAGAAGCACTATACTGACCACCTGATTTCTGAATCTGCTTTTCTTTATTTCTCTACGCAGATCTGATGCAAACTTGTTTATTATGGGCTGCATTTCATTCACATTACGTTTTTTATACGGTGTATTCCATAGATAATTATGATCTATGGTTTATATGTCAACGGGAAGTGGGTAAAGTCATCGTCCGAGAAGACGTTCAAGAGCACAAATCCTGCCACAGAGAAGCCTATAGATAGTTTCTATGAATGCAACGAACGGGACGTCAAGGAAGCTATCGATTCTGCAGCGAAAGCGTATGAGAGTTGGTCGTCGGTGCCGCCGCCAAAGCGCGGGCAGATACTGTTCAAGGTAGCCGGGCTGCTTCGAAAAGACAAGGAACGACTTGCCAAGATGGAGACAACGGAGATGGGTAAAGTGCTACCAGAGGCACGTGGAGATGTGCAGGAGGCAATAGATGTCGCCGAGTATATGGCAGCAGAAGGGAGAAGGCTGTTCGGTCACACGACAACATCAGAGCTGCCGAGTAAATTTGCAATGACAGTAAGAAGGCCGATAGGTGTCGTTGGTCTCATAACGCCGTGGAATTTTCCCATAGCCATACCTGCATGGAAAATTATGGCCGCGCTGATATGCGGCAATACAGTTGTATTCAAACCGTCCTCCGAGACGCCGCTTTGTGCGGTCGAGTTTGTTAAGCTACTCGAAGAAGCAGGCGTGCCCGACGGCGTAGTTAACATGGTTGCAGGACCGGGTGGAACTGTCGGCAAGGAAATCGTTACAAACAAGAAAGTAAGAGCCGTGTCATTTACAGGAAGCCGTGAAACGGGCGAATGGATAACCAGGAATGCAGGAGTAAAGCGCGTCGGACTTGAGCTGGGCGGCAAGAACGGGATAATAGTTATGGATGACGCCGACCTTGCGCTTGCATTGGACGGCATTATATGGGGGGCATTTGGTACCACGGGCCAGCGCTGTACTGCGGCGTCACGCGTTATCGTGCACAGCTCGGTAAAGGAGAAACTGCTGAAGGCGCTTATCGAGCGGACGAGGAAGCTGCGGCTTGGGTCGGGTCTGGTGAAGACAACAGACATCGGACCGCTTGTCAATGTGGCGGCTGTGGAAAAGTGCGACAACTATGTGCGCATAGGGCAGGACGAAGGCGCGCGGCTGGTTGCCGGCGGCGTGCGGCCAAAAGGCGTTGGCTACTTTTTCGAGCCGACGATATTCAACGACGTACACATAATACAACGAATCGCGCGCGAGGAGATATTCGGGCCTGTGCTGTCGGTAATAGAATTCGATAAGCTTGATGAGGCAATAGATGCCATGAATTCAGTTGACTATGGCCTGAGCTCGTCGATATACACAAAGAATGTAGATACTGCGTTCCGCGCGATCGAGCGCATTGAGGCGGGACTCACTTATATTAATTCGTCTACGATAGGCAGCGAGGTGCATCTGCCGTTCGGCGGCGTTAAGCAAAGCGGAACGAGCCGAGAGGGCGGAATACACGGTATTGATGAATTCTCGGAAGTCAAGACAGTATATATCGACTATTCAGGACGGCTGCAGAAGGCCCAGATAGATGATTGAACACGCTGGTACTATTTTCTAGGAGCCTGTTATACCTATTTTGGTCCGCATCCAATATATCCACCCCAGGCAGGATCAATAAAAAGTGTGCCTCCGATATTTGTGCATTCTTCTCTGGAGTTGACGCCCTCAAAAACAATGTAGGTGCCTCCATTTTCTGGGCATAAATCAGAACAGTAGTATTTCTCAATAAGTGTGTGACCGGTCGCCGGGTCAACCCCAACAGCTTTTTGATATACAGAGTGTCTTTGATAGAGCCAGACCACTATCATGGTCACAGCAATTACCAACAAAACAACCAAAGCGACATTTTTGATTTTCATATTCATCTTTT
>DATDYJ010000045.1:0-26479 GCA_035289025.1 archaeon | reverse complement strand
AGTATTCACAGCAGGGATCTCGGCAATAATTACGCTGAAGCTTGCCAAAAAGTTTCTGGCGAGAATGGAAGAAACAAACTACGGATTAATCAATAAGACAATAATAGCGCTGATAATTTTCATGACGATTATTTTCACAGGACTGGGCGGGCTGCTTCTGCTGGTAACATGCACGGCTCTGGGAGTTTTTACAAACCTAACAAAGACGAGAAGAAGCGTGCTGATGGGCGTGTTGATACTGCCGACGATATTATTTTATCTGCCTTTTTAATGAGTTGCACGAAAACAATACTATGAAAATAGTGCTGAATAAACAAGAAAGGAAGTTTTATTTTAAAATTATTCTACTGTGTGTTCTATTTACTTTAATCACTTTAGCGGCACTCACAGCATACGTTCTTTATGTAGTAGATTCACAACACTGTAAAAGAAATTCAGATGAATTTACGTGCCTAGGGAAATTTTTTAAGTATCTAATTACCAGTCCATTTGGTTGTTTTGTAGAGAAAAATGAATCTTACCTGCCTATAAATTACAACTACTCTACACTCACAGTTAAGATATACTTGACAAATACTTCTATTGAAGCAAATCACCTACAGGACAACATTACCTACATTAAAGATATATGGCAACTTTTTGGTATTAAGTTTAATGTAACAGAAATAGATCAACGGTTAAAATTTTCTAACGTAAGCATGATTTATAATTGTAACAAAGAGGACGTTCTGCAAAAGCTGAATAAATACTACAACATTACTAATGATACAAGTATCCATATTCTAATAACAGACCAAACTACTGTTGACGAGGGGTGTCATATAGAAGTTGCGCAGCAAATAATAACTGTGTCTACGAAATCTAATAATCTTGGATGGGCGATAACTCATGAAATTGGCCATGCAGTAGGTCTGCGAGATAAAGCATATTTTTCAGGAGAAGTTAACCTAATGACACATATGGGATGCATAAAGGACAATTTATGGCCTACCAATCTGAATAAAAATCAGACAGATTACATATTAGATGGAAGAAGGGAATAAATTATTCCTTAACAATCTTCTGGACTATCACTCCGTAGGCTGGACGGACTATCATTATGCCTACCAGAACGCCTATTATTGTTGTTATGGCGAAGCCCCTGAAGGCGTAGACTATCAGCGCTATCGGGATCATGGCGGCGATAACTGTGCCGCCGCTTCCGAAGACTACGAAGAACGCCCTGCCTAATTTCTCCTTGAGCGTTGCCGTTTTTTCCTCACCCCTCAGCGCCTGGTCTATAATTATTATCTGGCTGTCTATGCCCGTGCCTATCGTCGCTATTATGCCCGCTATTGCCGGCAGGTCTATCGTCCAGTTAATCATCGCCGCGATTCCTAGAATTATCAGAATTTCGCTCGCCGAAATTATTATCATCGGCACGACGACTTTGGCCCTTCTGTACCTTAAACCAACAACAACTACGATGCCCAACAGCGCGACCGTTCCTGCAAGAAGAGCGTTCTTCAGGAAGCCGAGCCCGAGCGTAGGCGATATGCTCTCCAACTGAGCTATGCTCAGGGCCGTCGGCAATGCACCTGACTTTAATATTGACTGCAGACGCGCACGGTCTTTTATTGCAAGATCACGCGATCCTGCGCCGCCCGTTATTGATATCTCGGTTTCGGCTTTTCCTTTGAGCGAGGAAGAGATGCTTAAAGAGTCTACGAGCTTGTCGTCAAGATAAAATACTATAGGCCCGTTGAGGTAGCCGCTCCCCGGCACGACGTCCATGCTGTTTGTCACGAGGGCGAAACGCTGCGCGCCTTCCTGGCTTATCTGCACCGCGAACGACCACTGGTATCCGTTATTCGTGGCTTCTATGCGCGAGCGCTGCGGGTCGAAGTAAACAGTCTTCACATCATTGCCGTTGAACACATAAGCAGTCATGTTCACAGAGTCCGGCTGCACAGAGTTCAGCGTTACGTTAAGACCTGAAATCTCGAGCGTTTCGCCGGCAGCCACTTGTTTGCTGTTTATCGTCATCGTCCCGTTCGAAACCGTAAACGGATACGCCTTGTCAAAGCGCAGACTGCCCGCGCCGCCGATTGTTCGTGTTATAAAATTTATTTTCGCGTCGAATTTTCCCTGGTTTTCCAGAAGGTTGCGCAACTCTTCTTTGCTGCCGCCTGCCATGCTTATTTCTACATACCCACGCCCCTCGTAATAAATCGGCCTGAACGCGGTTTCGCGCAGGCCGTAAACGTTTATTCTCGTCTGCAATGTTGTTATCGTCTGGTCGATAACCGTTTTGTCAGTGGTGTTTGCATCCACGACGGCCCTTACCCCGCCTTCGAGGTCAAGGCCGAATTTCAGATTCGACCCCGCTACCCGTCTAACTTCTATGCCAAGCATTCCGTTCACGTTCTCAAACTTAGATCCACGGCTTGTTTCGAATTTTACGGTGCCGTAATATTCCTGCTGGAAACTATCGTCGCTCGCAGGCAGATCGCCTATTTTGTATATTACTTCCCCCACGGCCATGTTGGACAGGGTTGAATTCTTGCTTATCGAGATTATAGTATAACCGGACGGGTTTACGTTTATACCGAGAAGCAATACGGACATTATTATGAAGAATATCCAAATGATTATGCGGAAATTTTTGAGCATGTCACGCGGAAGCAATACTACGAAGGAGAGGATGACAAACGGAAGAATTATGTAAGTTGAATTCACAATACTTATTGCAAATATTGCCGCGGCCAGCATCAGACCGAAAATTACCACGCGGTGCAGCTGTTTCATTTTCCCTCACCCATGTACGTTATTGAATGTGTCATTTCTTCCGCCTCTCAAGCCATGCGCGAAGCACGCCTGTATTACCGAACCATGTAGCCGGCATGTCTACAATCAGGCCGATAAGCAGTACGAATGATATCTGTTCTATGACAATGGAGCCTGATATGAGGTACATTGACACAAGGGCTACCAGTATTGTCATTGTAAGCGTAAGGCCGGTTTTCATTGCTCTCTTAATCCCTTCGCTGATTTCATGGTGCTGGGCCTTCAGAAGCTCCGAGGTTAAGACAAGGTCCGTGTCAACGGAGTAGCCTATCAGCGTTATCAGCGCCGCAAGCACAGGCAGCGACAGCGATACGTCCAGTACTATAAGCACGCCTATCGTTACGAGTATGTCAGTTGCGGCAGCAAGGACCACTATCGATGACGGTATAAGCGAGCGGTAAAGTATGAATACGGTCGCTGCCATGAAAATGAATGCAAGAACAAGCGCAAGCTGCGCCTGCTGGAAAAATACGTTGCCTATCGACGGGCCGATAGTGCGCAGCGTAGGCGTGCCGTGGACGTCCGCGTGGCGGCTGACAACTGAAATCGCTAGGCTCTCGTTCGCCTCGATCGGCATATCAACTATCATATTCTTTACTACGCCGCTTGTCACCCGGACGGTGGCATAAGGTATTTCCAGCTTTATTGCATCCAGATCGTACAGTCCAACTTCAAACGTCAAAGATTTGCCGCCTGTAAGTTCCACGTCTTTCTTCATGAAAGAGCCTGTCGAGGCTATATTGAAAACTATTATCACGACGGATAATACAAGAAGCGCTATGGGTATCCATAGCAGTATTTTCCAGTGTTTTTCGTATTTTTCGTATATCATTCGATCACTTGCGCTGCTTAAACTGTATACAAAACAAGCTTAAAACACAAATCTGTGCTTGTCTCCGTATTAAAATTTTGGCATTTTATCTTATGGAATGTACGACGTTATAATAGTAGGCGGCGGCATTGCAGGCTGTTATTTGGCCAGCAGGCTCGGCGGCCTTAACGTATTGCTCATAGAAAAGGATAAAAAAGTGACGCTAAAAGACAGCGGAATAGTGTCCCGTGACTTTCTAGAATTTTTCAGCAAAAAATTTGTAAAGACGGGCATAACACGCATGAATCTTTTTTCGCCTTCCGGAAAATCGTTCACGCTCTACGGCAAGGAGCCGTTTGCCTACATACTCAGGCGCGAGGCTTTCGGCAGGTACCTTCGCTCGATAGCACGCAAGGCAGATATTGTTTACGAGGCCGTAACAGGCGTGGAATACTTCGAGGATTTCGTGCGTGTCACAACCACAGGCGGCAGCTACGAAGGCAAAGTAGTTGTCGGCGCAGACGGCGCGGGCTCTGCGGTGCGTAAGGCTGCGGGTATAGAAAGTCCCCAGCTCTCTCTTGGAATGATGGTGCACACCGCCGCAAAGCTGCATGGCAACATAGACGTGTTTTTTGACAAACGATACTCGCCCGATTTCTTTACATGGATAATACCACAGAACAACGAGTACGGCATAATGTCGATGTCACGACCAAGAGAGAGGCTGAAATTTTTTGCACGCGAGCATTACCTGCCGCACGGAAGGATAACTGCGCACATGATACCAACAGGTTACGTTAAAAGCTACGTGCACAGAACGCTCCTTGTAGGCGATTCGGCGGGGCAGAACAAGCCTCTGACTGGCGGGGGCATAATGTTCGGGCTCAGGGCAGCTGCGTACGCGTCTTCGGTGCTCCGTGCCGGCAATTACAGCATCGGCGGGCTTTCACGCTACGAGAAACTCTGGAAGCGGGACTTCGGGTGGGAAATAGACAAGCAGTTTTTGGCGAGGACCTTTTACAAGAAGTTTACTAACAAACAGCTGGACAGGATATTCACAGAACTGGGTCCGGAAATAGAGAAGCTCAGCGGGTTTGATTACGACAAATTCAGCGGCTCGTGGATAAGGCTTCCGAAAATAAAGCTGCTGAAGATCGCCGTATCAACACTCGCAGGCATCTTACTTTAGAAGATTCTTGACGTTGAATTTCCGGCTCAGGTATACGAAGGATACGCCGCCAAGAATGTTCGTCATCCATATCGTCGCCAGACGAAACGTTATTGTTGCCGCTGCGGCGACGCCTGCATCGACACCCACAACACCAAGAAGGAATATCATAACTATTTCCGTTGTGCCGATCCCGCCTGGGAGGGAGGACGCTATGCCGATGACTACGGACAACGCCACTATTCCTGTCAGCACCAGAGGATTTTGGGCTACGCCGAAGGCCATCAGGGAAAGATATAATACACAGCCTATCGTAAACCACGTAACGAAAGTAAGTACGAAGGACTTTGCTATGCGCGTTTTTTCTATCTGGCTTTTGTAGAACAGATCCATAAAATCGCCCTGAAGGCGCCTCAGTACAGGCAGTTTTCTGAGCAGCGAGAATAACCGACGGCCAAACTTTTCGCTGTACAAGACCGACAGCGAGACAACGACCACGGACGCGAAAATCATTATGCTCACGACGCTGGGCAGGAAGAAGTTAGAACTCACCGATACCGTACTCACAGCAACCATTGAAAATACCAAAAGTACTATTACGTCCAGCACCCTTTCCCATATTATCGATGGAAGTGAATGTGAAACTGGGATGTTGCTGCGCATTTTCAGCAGCACGGCCTTTGCAGGCTCGCCGGCTTTGGCGGGCGTAAAGTTGCTTATTGTATAGCCGAGCATTTGCACAGGAAACAATTCACGGAGTTTTAATTTTTTCAGGAGTGTATGCCATTTAAGTGTGCCAAGCATAAGCGCAAACAGCGACAGCGCGAACGCCGCTGCTATATATTCGTAGTTGCTGTTCGCGAACTTGTCTGCTATTACAAACGGGTTCGAGAAGTATACAACACCCATGAGCACTGCAAGACTTATTGCAAGCATTGCCACCTTGTATGGCTTCATCAAAAAAACTTCGCTTTAAGCTTTTAATAAGCAGATTCTTAATTGATGAAAATGATAGGCAAACTGTGGAAAGACGAAGGCTTTCGGAAGGCTATTTACATATTCATAATAGCGAAAATGCTCGTAATTTCCGTCGGTTACGCGGGCTATTTTCTTGTTCCTGCCGAGGACAGCAGCAGAAAGCAAATAACAGGCGTGCTAATGAACCCGTGGGCGCAGTACGACGGACGGGCGTATCTGGACGTTGCACAGAACGGTTACAATTCCGCGTTTAACGGCATAGGCAACTACGGATGGTACCCGTTATATCCGGCGCTGATAAAAATATTCTCTTTTGCCGGCTATGACACAGCGGCATTTTTACTGTCGAATGTATTCTCATTTCTGGCAGTGGTGATGCTTTACCTGATTGTAAAAGAAGAGTTCGGAGATATTGCGCGCAAAACAGTAACGTACTTTGTCCTCTTCCCGACGGCTTACTTTCTGTCCGTCATGTACGCGGAGTCGCTGTTCATATTTCTTTCCGTAGCCACGTTCTACTACGCACGAAAGGGCAACTGGCTTGCAGCGGGCGTCGCAGGGTTTTTCGCGTCTTTGACGAGACTGCAGGGGTTACTTCTTTTCCTGCCTATTGCTTACATTTATCTTGACAGAATAAAGTTCAATTACAGGAAGATAAAAATCGACTCATTGCTTACGCTGCTCATACCCGCAGGCGCGGCTGCCTTCGCCGTCTATTTGTATTTCATCACAGGCGATGCATTCGTAGGGTCAAAAGTCTTCGCCGCTCAGGGCAAGCATTTTGCCATGCCGTGGGCAACTTTCTATACGGAAGCAGTCAACTTCTTTTCGGCTGAGGTGCTGAAAAGCAAAATATACATACTGTTTAACACAATCATCGCGCTGTCGCTGATAGCCGCATGCGTTGTTGCACGCAAATACCTCAAGAAGGATTATGTAATTTACCTCGTGACGTCAACACTGCTGCCGCTTTTCTCGGGCAATCTCGAGGCAATCAGCCGCTACGCGCTGACGATATTCCCGTTGTTTATACTTGTGCCGCTTCTTGAAAAAAACAAAAAGTTCTCGCTTCTGATGAAAATATTATTGGTAATTTCGATAGTACTTCTTATCGTGCTTACTGTACGGCATGTCAATATGCACCTTGATAATTACGGATTGTAACTAGCATCATTGTGTAACCACACGCAACTTTTCTCCCTGTTTTCTACAAGGCTCCTACTTCCGATATTTTCTTAAGAAAACGTAACGGAACACTACTTTTACCAGACGACTTCCGTAGGCGAATATGTTAAGGTGGGATTCTTCGTCCTTGTATATCGTTTCTATCGGCACTTCGCCGACTTTCATGTTTTTTGCCTTGAGCAGCAGCAGTATTTCCGTGTCGAACTCGTACTTGTCTGAGTTGCTGTTGAAATCAACTATCCGAAGGGCGTCTGTTTTGTACGCGCGGTAACCGTTGTGCATTTCCGAAACGCTCAGGCCTGTCATAATTCTGATGAACAAACTCAGGAGGCGGTTTCCAACATACCGCTGCAGCGGCATCCCCTGCTTAACGGCGCTGGTTCCAGCGAATCTCGTGCCAGTAACAGCGTCGCAGCCCCTTTCAATCAGGCCGACGAATTTCGGAATCAAGAGAGGGTTGTGCTGTCCGTCCGCGTGCACCATTATCACAATATCGTAACCCTTTTTTATCACGTAGTTGTAAGCAGTTTTCTGCGCCCCGCCGTACCCGCGGTTCTTTACGTGCTTTATGACAGTAACACCGAGCTTTCGCGCCGCGGCGTACGTACCGTCTTTTGAGCCGTCGTCGACAACTACTATATCTTTTTTCGCGACAGTGCGGGGCATCTTTTCTATAACGCCGCCAAGAAACTTTTCTGCATTGTACGCAGGTATGAATATTGCCGTTTTCATTGTTTACAACTCGCAGGGAAATGTGTCGGGATCTTTTTCATTGAACGGCTCTGTTATGTAACCAAGAACTACAAGATCCTCGTCGCCTGTATTTATTATGGAGTGGGCAACGTTCGGCACGACTTTAACAACAACCATATTGCCCTTCCCGACCTTGACATCTGTTATCTTGCCTGTTTCGATGTCTTTTAGACGTATTACACCCGAGCCGCTTATCGCGCAGAACCATTCGGTCTTGCGCGTGTGGTAGTGCTTTGCCTTTGTGATGCCCGGCTTTGCTACGGTGACGTAGAACTGGCCCTTGATGTGGCCGTCTGTATGCTCAGGGCGGAGTATTTCGGCAACCCAGCCCCTTGCGTCTTCGTGCACGGTAAGTTTTCTGACGTCAGTCATGCTTCATCATTCCTATCTCATCTTTAAAATTGTTCAATTTTATACCATGCCGCATTATTTTGCTGCAGTCAAGCGATGTGTCGGCTGGGCGCTTCGCGGGACGATTGAAGGATGTTATAGAGGACGGGCTTATGAGGTCCTTATCGAGACCGTAAACATCTGCCACCGCTTTTGCAAAAGTAAATTTGCCGACGCGCACCGTCGACGCAGCGTGGAAAAGCCCTTTCAGGTCTTTCCTGTACGCTTCTAGTATTATTTGCGCAAGGTGTCCGGTGTACATGGGCGTGAAGAAACTGTCGTTGAAAACGCTTATCGGTCTGCTTGCAGAAAGTTCGCCGACAATCCATTCAACCATGCTTTTCTTCGCCGCCACGTTTTTGCCGAATATACACGTCCTTAGTACAAGATCGTTCTCGGCCATCTTTTCGCCCGCCAGTTTTGTTCTGCCGTAGACATTTATCGGCGCGGCGTGGTCTGTTTCGTTGTAGTTACCTTTCAGCCCGTCGAACACGAAGTCGGTTGATATATGTATGAACTTCACGCCTGTCTCATGGCAAGCGTCAGAAAGGTTTTTCGTACCTGCGACATGAACAGACTCGGCAACGGACGGGTTTTCCTCACAGAAGTCGACGTTTGTTATTGCCGCGCAGTTAACAACGAGCTCAGGCTTTATTTTTTTAATCAGGCCGTACACTTCGCGAGCTTTTGTTATATCCAGTTTTATGGGCCCGCCGGATTCGTTGCACGTTCCTACAACTTCAAAGCTGTCTCCAGCCGTCTTTGCCAGAGCATTCCCGAGCATTCCATTAACGCCTACAACTAGAATTTTTTCCACGAAATATCACGATTTTCCGACGCATCTGTAAGTAAAACCGTTCTTCTCCAGAGCATCACGAACGAAAAAGTTTCTGCCGTCTATAATTGTCTTGGTTCTCATCGAGCCGCTCTTTGAGAAATCAAGCGACTTGAAAACGTCGTGATCGGTCGCGAGTATTATGGCATCTGCACGGTCAAATATGTCGGGCAGACTTACTGATTCATGCCCGTTAAGCCGCGATTCGTGAACCAGAGGATCGCATATCTTTACGTTCGCACCCATGTCTTGCAACATTTGAGCTATCACGAATGCAGGACTCAGTCTTGTATCGTTTATATTTTTCTTGTAAGCCGCGCCGAGTATGTTTATGTTGCTGCCCTGTATGCCGCGGCCTTTTTTCTTTAACGCCCTTTCCAGAAGACTTACAGTGTACTGCGGCATAGAATCGTTAACGCTTCTTGCAGCGTTCATCAACGAGGTTTCGATACCCATGTCTTCCGCCTGCTTGATCAGATAATGCGTATCTACCGGTATGCATTCCCCGCCGACGCCGCAGCCCGGATAATGCGGCAGGAATGCGAAGGGCTTTGATTTGGCGGCCTCTATGACCTCAAACGTATCAAGATTAAACTCCGAGAAGACTTTGGCAAGTTCGTTGACAAGAGCTATGTTAACATCACGAAATATGTTTTCCAGGAGTTTTGTTGCTTCAGCAGCCTCTATGGAAGATACGGTCTTTATTTTTGCTTTTATTATTGTGGAGTAAACAGCTTTTGCCAAATCCAGGCTTTTTTTGTCGGCGCCGCCTACGACACGCCCTATCTGGTCAAACCTATGCTGTTCGTGAAAACTGTCGCCTTCCGAATACCTTATTTCAGGGTGTATTTCCTTTGGCAGCCCAGGATTGTACCTTTCAGGGCAGTACGCCACGCCAAAATCAACGCCGCACTTCAGGCCGCTTATTTGTTCTATTTTCGCTCTCACCTGCGCGGTTGTGCCTATGGCAACAGAACTTTCGAATATTACCATGCTTCCTGCGGAGATATTTCTTCCTATATTTTCTCCCACATCGAAAAGAATCGATATGTCCATTGCCTTGTCGTGCGTAAGAGGCGTAGGCACGCAAACGAAAATTAATTCCGCGGAGCGCATCACGGCAGGGTCTGTTGAGGCAGATATTTTTTCCCTTTCCAGCGCACGTTTCAGCTCTTCGTGGTACTCAAACACGACCTGCCCGCCGTTTATCTGCTTCACACGTTCGCTGCTTTTGTCGTAGCAGGCAACACTGAAATTCTTATTGGCCAGAAACGTGGCCAGAGGCAGACCTATAGTCCCCGCGCCGACTACGCACGCAGTTACGTCTCCATTTTCAACGCGCTCCAGCGCGATCTCCCGCGGCTCATTGTAAATCTTCATAACTATCAGCAACGTCTGATATGCCT
The DNA here is from genome assembly GCA_035289025.1 of archaeon. GTDB lineage: Archaea > Aenigmatarchaeota > Aenigmatarchaeia > GW2011-AR5 > GW2011-AR5 > GW2011-AR5. The sequence goes on along the minus strand of DATDYJ010000045.1, from coordinate 16,127 downwards.
TCGTCAAGGGTCTTTGCAGGCATGTATCCCAGTTCCTTTCGTGCCTTTATGATACTTGGTACTCTTTTAAATATTTCCCGCGCCTCGCTGCGGTCGCTCTTCGCCAGCGGGATGTGCAAAATTCGGCTGCCCGATCCCGTTATCTTTATTATGCGCGCCGCGAGCTCATTGATGCTTACGGGCTCGCTGTCGTTTCCTATATTGAATGTATCGTTATGCCCTTTCTCCATTGCGAGTATCGTACCATTTACGGCGTCCTTCACATGCGTGAATGCACGCACCTGTTCCCCGGAACCGTATATTTCAAGCGGCTCACTTCTGACTGCTTTGTGAACCATCTTGGGAAGGACAAAATCAAGGCGCTGCCGCGGGCCGTATACGTTGAAGTACCTTACTATCGAGTACTTCAGTCCGTACTTGGCTGAATACGCTTTTACGTAGTTCTCACCTACGACTTTCGTATACCCGTATACCGATACAGGCGCCAGACGGTCGGTTTCGGATATCGGCGTTCTCTCGGGGTTGCCGTAAACCTCTGAAGAAGAGGAGAATACGATCTTCTTGACGCCGTTCTTTACGCATGCGTCCAGTGCATTCCTCACACCCATTATGTTGATGTCAAGCGTTTTTAGCGGGTTTTCTTCCGTGTTTTTCACGCCGAGAAAGGCAGCAAGGTGAAATACGACATCGCAGTCTTGCGCAGCTTCAATTAGGCTGTCCTTATCAAGAACGTCGCCTTCTATGTCGGCGTTTGCCATGTCAAATGTCACAACTTCGTGATTTTGAAGCGTTTTCGCAAGCTCGGATCCGATAAAACCCGCACCACCAGTGATCAGTATTCTCATGGTATACCAGATAAAATGTGCCGATTTAAAGTTTATTTGCGAACTTATTGAAATGTCTTACGAGATGGCAGGTGTTATTGCTACTTCGGCAATAATTGCTGCCGTTATCTGGCTTTTCACTTCTTTATGGGCGTTGTATGACTCGATAAGGACGCGCAAGCCCGTAAAACGGATAATTCTTACGGTTGTGCCACTGATCGGGCCGCTGCTGTACTATTTTTCTATAACCGAGGGCAATAAAACAAAGAAAGTCACAAAAATATTAAAAAACTACTGGCCTGCCATCGCGCTTATTTTAATAATACTTCTCAGCATGCACACACGCCTCATTGACTACAGGTGGGACTATCTCCGCAACATAGACTCGTATACTTTCTACAGGCAAATGGACGAAATAGTTGCAAACAACGGAGTGTTGCCGGAGTGGGATCACTACGTAATGGCTCCGGTCGGCATGCCGCGACTTACCGGTCTGCAACCTTATGTTTACATGGGAGCTTACAGCTTTATGCTGGCAAGGTCTTTTCTGGACCTGTCCCTGTTTCAGTTCCTGATATTTTTCCCGGCATTCCTTGCGTCGCTTGCCGCCATACCCGTTTATTTCATAGGAAAGATGATTTACGACAGGAAAGCCGGCGTCATAGCGGCGTTCATATACACATTTGATATCAACAACCTGGCGCGATCTCTGGGAGGCGATCCGGACTCGGATGCCATAGTATTTCTTACATCAATGATCACGATAGCCGTCATGCTTTTCATGTACAAATATTCCGTGAATGAAACAAAATTCAGCAAGAAATTCTTCCTTTACACGGCCATAACAGGCATAGTTGTCTGGGTGTGGTACAACTCCTGGGCCGGTTACTGGTATATTTTCTGGCTGTTTACGGGACTTGTTATAATGAGGCTGTTGTTCGATATAATTGAGACAAAAAACTTCGCAAAAGGATTGCACAGATCAAAGTTTGTGCTGTGCAGCTACGCTATTTACATGGTGATAGCGTTCGGGCTGGCAATGATGGTGTTCGAAGGGTTCGGCCCGGTTACATCAGCGCTCGCCGGTCCTATACAATTCCAAAGCATAAAAGGCGAGGATAACCAGTTTCCGAATGTTTACGTATCAGTCGCAGAGCTGCAGCAGTCGGGCGGCGTGCAGGACGTGATAGCACGTACAAGCGTTGTAGGCGGGGCGGGGTTGTTGGTATCGCCGTTTTTCATGTTTGTGTACACCATGATTTACCTGCTGTATTCGTACTACAAAAGAAGGGAACATATCGATACAATACTTTTGTTTGCCATATGGTTCATAGGCCCGCTCACGGCAACGGTAGTCGCAATAAGGTTCAGCGTTCTTTTCTCGGCTCCCCTGGCACTGGGCTCCGCAATATTCTTATCAAAGGTGATACGAATCGCCAGCGGCGAGGACAAGGGGGTTGAATAATGAAAATAGAAATAGTTGTGATACTGATAGCGGCTATACTTATTACGACATATCTGGATACTATCGTTGGCATGGTGATATTCTTTGCCGCAGCCATAGGGCTTGTACTCACAAAAAAAACTACAGGACGCGAAGCCGCGCTTGCTGCCGTGCTGTTCCTCATATTTTTCCAGATGTCCTATCTTTACTACCAGCCGGCTCTGCAGGTGGCCCGCGGGCAGGGAACGGTGCTCTCGGATAACTGGTGGCAGGGATTGAACTGGATAAACCAAAACACGGCAGAATGTTCAGTGATCGCTACGTACTGGGATCCCGGACATTTCATAACAGGAATAGCAAGACGCGCTGTTGTGTTCGACGGCGCATCACAGAGCAACTTATTTATCAGGCCGTACAATTACACACTTGGGGGGCTTGTCGTCGACAAATACGATGCAAACATAAATCATATAATTCTTTACAGCAACGGCAATAAAACAACAGCGCGCATACAGGACATATCAACCACACTGCTTACAGCAAACGAAACACTGGCTGTGGAAATACTAAAGGAGTACAGAAAACCCGGGTGCGATGAGATGTACTACATCGCGTCGGCCGACTTAATACCTAAAAGCACCTGGTGGACTTATTTCTCCACATGGAACCCCGTGGACAAGAGAGGCACGCCGTACGTATATTCGTCCATCCCCCTCGGCAACGCGAGGCAGGACCCGACGCGCAATGCAGTGGTGTACAGTTATCCTGTTTCACAGCAGGAAACGTTTATACTTTACGTAACAAATGGTACGCTGCTCGCATTTCTGCAGCAGCAGGGAAATTCCCAGCCGCTGCGTGTGGAGAAGTACATATATTTCGACGAACAGGGAAGAGGCCAGCTGATTACACAGGAAGACGCGCAGATAAAGGGGCTATTGTACATAGATCCGGGCTTCAATTCTATACTCTTTATACCACCGGAGCTGGAGAACGCGATGTTTACAAGAATGTTCCTGTTCAACGGCGCGGGCCTGGAGAACTTTGAATATGTCAACAGCTGGGGCGGCGAAGTCAAGCTATTCAAAGTAAAATTCGATGGCTAATTATGCTGAAGTTCAAGCGGACCAGGTGCGGTGTTTGCAACAGCGGCCGTTACAGGAAAAAGTACGAGATAAAATCCAAAATACCATTTACTGTAGTAAAGTGCGAATGCGGCATGGTGTATGTCAATCCCGTCGTAAAAAATATCGAAAAGCTTTACGAAAAGGATTACTATCACGGAACTGCCCGCACCGGCTTCAATTTTACCAACCCGCTGAAGTACGAAAAAGAAACCAGGCTCATGCACACAGAACGCCTTTCAATGATAGAGAAAGTAACAGGCCTGAAACACGGCAGGCTGCTTGACATCGGATGCACTTTCGGCATGTTTGTAAAAACCGCCGGCAGCATGGGATGGGACGCTTACGGATGCGATCTTTCGAGGTATGCCGCCGATCGGGCAAGAAAGATCGGCATTAAGAACATTAAGACGGGCACTGCAGGCACGGCCGGTTTCCGCAGCAATTATTTTGATGTTGTAACACTTTTCGAGGTAATAGAACATATCGACAGGCCGCTTAACGAGATGAAAAAAATCAATAGCCTGCTAAAAAAAGGCGGCTGGGTTGTTATACAGACGGGAAATTTGGGAAGTATGACAGCAAAGATTCGCGGCAAAAATAACCCGTATTTTCAGCTGGGCCACGTGAATTATTTTTCAAAACACACACTGCGCAGACTTCTGAAGGAATCAGGGTTCGAAATCGTATTACTTAAGACCCATACGGAAAAAATAGAACCTGCAAAGATTGCTCTTGGCAAAGCCAAAGCTGCTGATTATGCACGACTTTTCTACTATAAACTGTTTGAAAAGCTGAATATTTCTGGAAGCATGGTATGCTACGCACGCAAGCTTTAGGCCCTGCATACGAACGTGAAATGGCAGGAGTACTTCTTGGGAAGCAGTTTCAGATACCATCTCGTATTGTACTTTACCGTCTTCTCGACCGAAAAGAACGGAGAGATGATTTTCTTCCATTCGGCCTCCGTGGCAAAACGCTCGTTTATCTGGTGGTGCGTGTCGATGCCAAGGACACGGTTTACGAGGTACAACGAGTTGGGAACGTGGATCACTACAACGGCACCCTTCTTCGAGACACGCTTCATCTCACGCAACGACCTTTCTATGTCTATGAAATGCTCCATGCTGCCCATGCAAATAAGTGCGTGGAAAAAATTGTCTTTGAACGGGAGCTTCTCGGCAGAAGATACGCGGAATTCACCTTGCGCGTGGCTTTTTGCTTTTTTGATAGCTTCTCTGCTGAGGTCAATGCCGTAGCGATTGTAACCTTTGAAGTAAGAAAGAAAATGCCCGTCACCGCATCCTATATCGAGCAGCGTTTTTCCGTGTGTATTTTTGTCAACTATGTTCTTGACACTTCGGATAAACCATTCCGGGTTAAGGAAAGGCGTGCCAGAGCGGTATGCCTTATCGTAATCGTTCCGCACCTCGCTGTGTTTTTTAGTTTTTATATTCTCTATCATAGCATCTCACCATAGACGGCTGCGATTCTTTTTACGACAATATCCCAGTCGTAGCCTTTTGCAGTCTGTCTTGCGCTGGCCTGCATTCTTTTGCGCAGTTTGCCGTCTTCTATAGCACGGGTAAGGGCATGGGTCATGCTTTCAGGACTTCCTATTTCCGTCAGAAGGCCGTTGCGGCCGTGCGCTATGTAGTCTCTTGGACCGTCACACGCTGTGGAGACGACAGCGCAGCGCGAATACATGGCCTCAAGTACGCTGAGACCTAATGATTCCCTTCTTGACGACAGTACAAATATTTCAGATTCCTTCATCATTTTCATTACATCTGCGTCGCTTTTAACAAAACCCGTGAAATTCACACCAACACCAAGGGATTTCGCCAACGCTTCGAGATTTTCACGTTCCCTGCCCTTACCGACTACGCACAGTTCATACTCATCACGTGTCTCCTTATCGAGGCGGGCGTAAGCCCTTATCAGTGTGTCGGCGCTTTTCTGCGGGGCAAGACGGTTGACAAAAAGTATGCGCTGCTTCTTTCTTCCAGACTTTATTTTGTCGATGAATCTCGTATCTATACCGCTCTGAAGAACCCTTATGGCGCCGGCATCTATGCCGGCTATACTTATGAGTTTTCTCCTAAGCGTTGTGTTTACGCACAGGAACTTATCGAAATGCATCTTCGCCGAGAAAAATTCGAACGGCGCGCCGGGCAGCGCCATGATCCCGCTGTACATACCACGCCACTCACCTATGTACATGTCGTGTATTGTTGCTATAGATGCACGGTTTCTCATCTTCGCGGCTAAAGAGCACGGCAAAAGCGACATATGGCCGTTAGCGTCTATTATATCACACTTGCTTGCCGATAGCTTCCGAAAAAGATTTAACCAAAATGCAACACAGTTGAAATAGTTTCTTTTAGGTGGGTTCTTTATCGTGGAATCTGATACCTGAATAACATTCAGCCCCGAGCCTTCCATGTCTGAAGGCGGTGTTGACGTGTACAGGTCCACCTCATACCCGTGCTTTGGCAGCCTTTTCGCCATCTCGAAAACACGCCGCTCTACCCCGAACACGGGATACATGATTTCAGTGCACAAAGCGATTTTCATTATCAGAACTCTTTTGCAAAACTTATTAAGCAATATCATTTCCACGCTTGTACCAAAACAGCATTGATGAATTATGTTTAAGAAGTATCGGGTGTTAGTTTAATTTCACAGGTTCTGATTTATATGAAGATAGTATTTGTCGACCCAAAAGGCGTATGGGAAGGGCTGAACAACGGGCTGGCATACATAGCCGCCGGAATACGGCAAGAGCACACCGTTAAGGTTGTCGATTTCGTCAACAAGTCAGGCAATGTTCACGAGCGGCTCGAGGCAGTCAGGGACGCAGACTTCGCCGGCATATCCATGAAATCTTTCACGCTCGACGAATCTATCATGGCAGCAAATATGATACGGGAAATAAATCCAGGCATAAAGATAATAGCCGGCGGCCCGCATGTTATGGTCGACGGGCTCAACCTGATGAAAGAGAACACTATTTTTGACATAGCAGTATTCGGCGAGGCCGAGCATACGTTCAAGGAACTTTTGTCCGGCAGGCCGCTTTCCGAGATAAAGGGAATCATATACAGAAACGGCGAGGAGATAATAAAGAACGCCCCAAAGGAGTGGGACACAAACCTGGACGCGCTGCAGTTTCCGATATACGACGACTTTGATTCGATGGACGGTAAAATCGAAGTATGGCCGCTTGTCACAAGCCGCGGATGCCCGTACACGTGCACGTACTGTTTTCCCGGCGAAACGCTTATTCACACGGATAAGGGGCTCACAAAAATCGAGAACCTTAGGGATAAAAAAGGCGCAAAGGTTCTCTCACATTCCGGCAAATGGGTATCAGTCGCACGTTTCTACGAAAGACCTTACAATGGCAAGTTGATAAAAATTAAGGCACGTAAATTGCCTTCCATCAAGACGACAGGAAATCATAAATTCCACATCTTAAGGAACGGCGTAAAAATGGAAACACCCGCGGAGCAAATACAAACGGGTGACTATTTGACCATACAGCTCCCCAGAACTGTTCATTCAGAGTTCATTGATGTAAAGCAAACAATCGGCGAATACCCACTTCTCTACGAGTATTCAAGAAAAGTGCCTTACGAAAAAATAAAACTCGCTGTCCAGCTTCATAGTAGCGGCCTTTCTACAAGACAAATAGCCTCCGAAACAGGGCTGAGCAAGAGCTTTGTTCATACAGCTATAAATGGTAATTTAAAGGAAAAGAAAACGGTTGAAAATAAAATTGAGATAAATAACGACAAAATAAGCTTCAAGTTCTCAAGAAGTGTGCCAGCCAAACTTCCAATATCCAAGAACCTGATGAGGCTGTTTGGCTATTACCTTGCAGAGGGTTCTGTATCAAAGAGTAAAAACAGACCCAATAGCTATGAGGTTTCATGGACATTTAACAGAAATGAGCTCACATATATCGAAGACGTTTGCAATACTATAAGAGAAATTTTTGATATAGAGCCATTTCTAGTGAATCAGAATAATGTTACAAGAATTTGTGTCTCTAATGCAATCATTGGGCTGCTAATAAAGAATCTTTTCGGGTCAGGATCTGACAAGAAATCAATACCGGGATTTATGATGGCATTTCACCCAGAGTTCCTTGCGGAATTGCTCAAGGGTTGGATTCTAGGAGACGGCGGAATCGTCAATTACGAAGGCAAGAAAATGATCAAGGCTTCTACTGTATCGGATTCTCTGGCTTATCAGTTTTTTATTGTATCTCAAAAAGTCGGGCTTTCGCCAAGCCTGCAAAAAAATACAATGGGCAACAGCTTTATAGACGGTCGGGAAGTCAGGTCTTGCGGATATAATTATCACCTGAATTTCAAATCGAAACGCGATGTAATGCAGCTACTAGGTAGCATATTCGGAATGGAACTGGATATGACTGTCGGAAGAAGTTCTATAGAGATCAGGGATGAGAATGCCGTTTATTTTCCAGTAGAAAGCATTGAGTCCGAAGACTTTTCTGGAACAGTTTACAATATAGAGGTTGCCAAAGACCACACATATACTGCCAATGGTTTCCTGGTCAATAATTGCAACGTGCCTACAGTTATAGGAAGGAAATTCCGCACACGCTCTGGCGAGAACATACTGGAAGAACTAAGGTATGCGCGCGAACGCTATGGCAGCACGGAATTCAAAGTGCTTGATGATAATTTCACACTACAGATGGACAGGGCAAAGGAAATATGCAGACTCTTCATACGCGAACAACTCGATATGAAGTGGACGTGCCCGAACGGCATACGGGCTGACCGCTTGGATGAAGAGCTATGTGGATTGATGAAGGAAGCGGGATGCTACGCGATATCAATAGGCGTTGAGAGCGGCGATCCTGTTGTATTCGACAAGATAAAGAAAGGGGAAAAACTGGAAGATGTTGAGCGCGGAATAAAACTGGCCAAGGCTGCTGGCATAAAGGTTCACGGATTTTTCATAATAGGTCTTGTTGGCAGCAGCTACGATGCTGATAAACGGTCAATAGAATTTGCAAAACGGGTCGGCATATCGGCGTCGTGGGGCATACTTGTACCGTATCCCGGCACCGAAGTCTGGGAAGAAATAAAGAAAGATCCTGATACGCGGCTGCACCGCGACTGGAAAGAGGGCTTCCATATAGGAGCAAGGCCAAAGCCCGTCTTTGACACGAAGGAATACACGGCAGACGAACGCGTAAAGCTTTACTACCTTGCGAATATGTCCACCATAAAGAAGAAGGACATACCGCGCGCCGCGAAGATGATAATAAAAGGTCTGATTGCAGGTAAATAGTAACTTAAATAAGATTCTGCTTTATCTCCAGCATGAAATTAATCAGATCAGCTACTCTGAGCTTATTTGTTCTTATGGCTGCATGTACGAGCGAATTCCAAGGTAATCTTAAAGAGTATGTTGACACAGCTTTGCCAAGAATAATGGCACAACAGGAACAAAAATTGGGCATCAAATATTCTGGGGCTCCGCAAATAGCAGTATTTTCAGGACCGGCGGGAGCTTCAAGCGCAGTAGCGGATTATGATTCGGAATCTGGCACAATGAAGGTATATTCCAGAAGAAACTTCAGTGAAAAAGGTGTCAACAGGTCTCTGTCGCACGAGTTAGGACACTACTATTCTGATAGCCTCCTCAAGTTGAGAGGTTTTCAAAAGGGACTAAATTCAGACTCTACTTTGAATATACAAGACCTAAGGAACAGACGAGAAATTCTAAGAAAGAGTATGATTGCGGAAGGGATTGCAGAGTATTTTAGCCGGAATACATTAGATTTTCTAAGAGATTGCAGAAACATATCGCTTGGTTATAATGATTATACAGATCGTTTCAAAGATCGCGGAGTTGAAAGCGGTGAATTTGTGACAAATGCATTCCTGAATAATTCTTATTGCCTTGTAGCCCCAATTTTGGAAACAGACATCGATCAAGGGATAGAATACCTGGCAACACATCCACCAAACGAGAATCAGCTAGAGAAACTAAGATCGTATCAGGAACAAGCTAAAAAAGAATTTACAGTATTGGCGAGATAAAATTTTTAATAAAACTTGGGATTTTGTGAAAAAGAACTGATTCTCCTGAAACCGCGTGAAATAATCATTAAGAAGGCTGAAATGAATAGATAAATAGGCGAAAAAATGGTAACAAAAAAATACGCATATGACTGGGAACTTGTCTGTACAGGCTGCAAAGAAAAATATTTCAAAGTAAGAGGAAAAAGAGGAAAGAGCATACTTGCCAAGTGCAAAAGCTGCGGCAAAGTTATGAATGTCAAGACCATGAAGATCAAGCACGCCAGGAAGTAGACCGGTTCTCTGAATTTAGTCAAATACGATTAGTGATGAGAATAGCCATTTCTTAACAACGTCATTCTATGACATCATTCAATTTAAGCGGTTTGTCCTGGCTGTAAGCTACACCAAGCCGTTTTGCAATTTCGGCCTTCTGCAACTCCATTCCTATGTCTGTCCAGTGGTCGGGGCGCGATAACAGGTCAAGACTCGTCATCTTCTTCGCAACTTCTTTGGCGCTATCGCCTTCTATCGAGATTAGCGGTTCGCCTGACGGAGAGTTGATATCGGCAACTATCTTGTCGCCTGTGACGCTTATGATGACCATGCCGCGCGCATCGCCGTCCTGCAATTCATTGTACGCCGCCTTCGGCGGTCGCTCCCATATCTCGCACATGCATAGTTTCTTCGCGTTCTCCCAGTCTTCCTCATAGATGTGGGCCGAGTTGCTGGTGATGGCAAGCTTGCCAACCACATGGCAAGTTTCTTTTGCTATGTGTTCCTGCAGCGCGCGCAGACCGAAAGCATTGGATATACCGGCTTTGAATATATCATGGCTGCGATAAACGACAAACATATTGAGTTTGTCACCGCTCACAAGTATCTGAATATGCGTAAGGCATGGCGGAGATTTGGTTTTGTGGTCCGTCGGCGGGTGATAAAGCACAGAAACGGCGCGTCGCGTCGACTCGCACTCCTTTATTTTATCTATCATGAATTTCGTCTGGTTGTATATCTGGTCGTAGGCCAGCAGCCTGTTACCGTATGTGTATGCAGTGCCGTCGGGCGGAGACGGGTCGAAGAATATAGTAGAAATATATTTGTCGAGGGAGTTTTTTTCAAGCCCGACAGTTTTCTTTATCTCGCTCGGCCATTCAGGTATGTGCCTGTTGTCCGTGTTCTCTGCCTCAACGACCCATGTCACAGACTGCAGTTCTCTTTGGTTGTTTCCGTACTCTGTGGGCTTAATTGTTCCGTACCTCATGATTTTGTCCACGACCTTTATCCAGACGTCAGTGACTTTTTTCCCATGCACGACGAAGCCGACTTCTTCAGAAGGGAACGTGAAATCCCCGCCACGGCGGAATTCCTCAAACATAACAGGCTCCATGTAAGGCTCTTTACGTTCAAGGGTTTTGATCTTCTCAATAATTTCAGACAGGGCAAGTGCGCTTACATCAACTAACTCAACATTACTTGTCACAAGCCCTACTATGTCACTGCTTATTGTCGGGTGCATGCGGAATCCAGTACTTTCAATTGTACCGCCGTTCAGCTCACCACTCCACAGCCTTTCCAGAGTTTCTCTGCCTACGATACCTATCGGAGTCTTTGAAAGGTTTCCCTTTCCCCATACAAGCACATGGGATATCTGCGGGTTGAGGCATAAATTGCGCAGCATTATATTGACGCCTTCTCTGCTGTAAAGCGAGCCCAGTATGGCAACGTGATCAAGAATCTGCGGCTCAGCTTTGAGAATTATTTCAGGGTCGTCCCATAAGGTACAGAGACCAACGTGTTCCCCTTTTCCGACAAAAACTTTGTACTTATTGGCTAGGTAGAGATTCATGTGATCACTTAATATCATTGTATTCCTTTAACGAGCGATAATCGGCGTAGACCTGTTCATCAGTTGACGAACAGGTCAGCTAAGATCATTATCAACAGATAATGATCTTCACGCCGATTATCGTACTTTTACGGAATACAATCACTTAACACTTAAAATTAAAAGCCTAATCTCTGGCGAGCTTTTCGCTGTTCCACATGTCTTTTGGGTTGTCTTCGCGTGCTATCAGGTAGTTGCCCATTACCAGATAATCTATACCTGTGCCCATCATGCAGCGGTACGCTTCCTGCGGAGTGCAGACGATGGGCTCGCCGCGTATATTGAATGACGTGTTTATTATTATCGGCACGCCGCTCAGCTTTTCAAACTCTTTTATTGCGCTGTGGTAAAGGGGATTCTGCCATTTTCTGACTGTTTGCAGGCGTCCAGTGCCGTCTTCGTGCACCACGGCCGGTATCATGTGTCTTTTTTCCTTGTTTATAGGGTACACCATTAACATGAAATCAGCCGGAACAGGCACCGGGTCGTCCGTTTCGAAATACTCCTTTGCATTTTCTTCGGCAACGGCCGGGGCAAACGGACGGAACATTTCACGGTGCTTGACCTTGGAATTAAGTATGCCTTTCATCTGCGGGTTGCATGGGTTCGACAGTATGCTTCTTGAGCCAAGTGCCCGCGGGCCCCATTCCATACGCCCCTGGAACCAGCCGACGACTTTGTTGTTGTGTATCAGCTCAGCTGTTTTTTTGACAAGGTCTTTGTCGCCTGCGAATTCCGTAAAACTTATGCCGTTGTTCTCCAGGTAACCGCGTATTTCCTCGTTGCTGAAAGACGGTCCTAAGTATGCGTGATCCATAACGTATCTGCGTTCTTTGCCGAGAATAGAGTTGTATATGTAAAGAGCCACGCCTGCGGCGCTTCCTGCGTCGCTGGCAGCGGGCTGGATGTACACCGACTTGAAAGGTGAATTGCAGAGAATCTTTCCGTTTGCAACGCTGTTGAGGGCCACGCCTCCTGCCAGGCAGACGTTGTCGCATTTTGTTACATCGTGCAGATGATTAAGCATTTTTATTACGGCTTCCTCCGTTATTTTCTGGACGGACGCAGCAATGTCTTCATACCGCTTTTCCATCTTCGATTCGGGCTTTCTGGCAGGGCCGAATTCCTCTACGAATTTCTTGGACGGCATGGCCTCTTTGTAGTGATAAACAAAGTAAGACATGTCAAGTTTGTAGCTTCCGTCTTCCTTGATTTCCAGAAGTTTCTTGAATTTATCATAATAAATTGGCTCGCCGTACGCGGCAAGACCCATTACCTTGTACTCATCGTTATTCACCTTGAAACCAAGGTATGCCGTAACGGTGCTGTACAAGAGCCCGATAGAGTGAGGGAAATGGATCTCCTTCAGCAACTTTATCCTGTTTTCCTCGCCAACACCCATGGTTGTCGTTGCCCATTCGCCTACGCCATCAACAGTAAGTATTGCCGCCTTTCTGAACGGCGAAGCAAGAAATGCCGATGCCGCGTGCGACACGTGGTGCTGTACAAATAAAACCTCGCCGTCGTATTTCAGTTTTTTCCTGACGGTTGACGGGACTTTGAGCTTCTCTGTGAGCCACGACGGCATGGAGCGCAGGAAAACCGGAAAAGATTTCGGGAACGCGTTGAAGTGCTGGTTAAGGAGACGTTCAAATTTCAGCATGGGTTTTTCGTAAAATCCCACGTACGATATCCGGTCTGATGTGATTCCGGCCTCTTTCATGCAGTAATTTATTGCATTTATCGGAAAGCTTGTGTCGTGTTTCTTTCTTGTAAATCTTTCTTCTTCGGCTGCGGCTACAATTACCCCGTCCTTCAGGAGTGCCGCAGCGGCGTCGTGGTAGTGGCAGGAAATGCCCAGTATGTACACAAAAATCACCTAGAAGGAGTGCCTATGCTCCTCCATTGTCTCATCATTATGCGCGTCTATCCAATAACTGTCGCCCTGGGGGTTCATGTTCAGGAATTTTTTGCCCGCAGCCTTGCCGATAAGAGATGTAAAACCTATTCCGATGAAGTAAACCGGTACAAGAACTATAACCGTTATTGCGCTGTTCATACGGTGGCCGAATTCCTTGAAGCCTGACTTGAATCCACCATTCGATGTTTTGCGTAAGGCTGAATACACCATGTGGAGCACGGCTACGCCGGATATGAGATAAACATACGGCAGGCTGAGCAGGTGCAGCTTCGACCCGACAAAATACAGCATTGATGCAAAAATCATCAGACCGGTGAAAAATCCAAGCCTCTTCCCTAATCGCGACATCAAAGTAACTATAATAGATGTGTTTAAAAAACTGTCTTTAGAACAGCGCGTATATGAACGGCGAAATCGCCGAGCTCTGGCCGAAAATTATTATGAGCGCAGCCACTATTATCATGATGAAAACCGGGAGCAGCCACCACTTCCTTTTCATCCTCATGAACGAGAAAAGCTCGCGAAACATGTAGAACCTTTTCTTTTTCGGCCTGGGAATTTCTTCCATTCAAAGAAATTGCCGAAAATGTATATAAACCATTGCTTTAGCCGAAAAGTTTGCTATAAATCACTTCTGCAAGAATGTTGTGACCGCTTGCAGTAAAGTGCCCGTCGAACGAGTAGAACAACGGGAACATTGTGCTGTTTCGGAAAGCATCAAAAGCGTTTATTACTGTAATATTTTCACGTTTCCCGAAGTCCTCGAGTACCCGTGCAGGTGTGTCAGGGTACGTAACGCCTTCCGCGAACGCAAACGTGAAACGGCCCCTTTGCCATTCACGCCCGTTAACCTGGTTACCATACGGGTAGACAATTATTGCAAAGGACATATTGTTTTCTTTCAGCAACACGTCTAATTTTTTAATATACTTGAATGTACGGTTCCATTCCACGTCGTATGTGTTGTTGGTAAAACGCATTATGGCATACTTGTCGGAGTTTGGATCGTTCAAGTACGGCGAGTCTGTTATAACAGGCTTGTTTTCCATTCTGGAGTACAAAGATTCTATCAACCCCTTCACGACTACAAATACCTTCGAGGATGTTATCTGCGAAATCATACCCGCTTTTTGCGCGGGTACCTTAACAATATCAGACTCGTTGAAAACTGCGTACCTTTCATAGACGTTATCGTCGAATACATCAGACATATCGAACGCAAGCAGCACCATGTCAGGCTTTAGCTGCATGCCCTTTTCGCGCATGTATAGATATTCGAGTGTCGGCGAATAGCTTGTGGCGCCTCCGTTTATAACTTCATATTTGTTCCCAAGCGCGTCGCCAAGCCTCTTCACAAATGTCTGGTTGAAATCCACACCGAAGCCCCATGTAAACGAATCACCCAGGACAAGAATTCTGTATTTCTCTGACTTCGCCTGGATTTCAGGGCTCCTCAGACCGAAAGAATTTACCTTTATCACGGCATTAAATTCACCTGTTATTAGAGGTCCGGTAAAATTAGGCACCATGGAGTGGTGGTATATCTCGTCGTCCCTGAAAGCATCAGACGGCGCTGATATACGAAGGTATGCTTCTATAAAAATCAGAAATACAGCTACCATGAATAAAAGTATTACCGCACGCTTCACGGTTTCTTTTCCTATCAGCAGCTTTTTACGGATTATCTGGTAAAGTGATACCGTGCATACGGCCAGGCCAACAGCAATTATAACATATTTTGTAAACACACCCTCTGCGTATGTCAGGTAGTTTAACGTCAGCGGGGGCTTTGTTAACACACCAGCGGCGATAATTGCCATTCCGACTATGGTCGCTATGTAGTTTTTATTGATCATTTTCTCATCAGGTTCAATTTTAATATTACTATAATGGATTCTATAAAATCTGTATATTTTAGCTTCGACTGGCCGGATTCTCGGTCGACAAATTCAATCGGGTACTCTTTTATTTTGAAGCCTTTCTTCTTTATTTTGTAATTAAGCTCCATGCTTATGCTGAAGCCTTTGGAAACAAATTTATCAAGATCCACGGATTTTAATACACTGGCCTTATAGCACTTGAACCCACTTCCCATGTCCCTTATGTTTGTACGAAGACCTGCCGAGTATATGGCATGGCTCACCATAGTTATCCATTTTCTCAAAAACCCTCTGTTTACGTCTTTACCACCTTTTACGAACCTGGAACCTATCACAACATCGCAGGTGTCCATTAATTTCAGAAAAGTTTGTATGTATTTCGGGTCGTGAGAAAAATCAGCGTCCATCTCTATTACGTATTTTGTTCCGAGTTCGACACATTTTTTTAAACCGACTATTCCGGCCGTTCCTCTTCCCCGTTTCGTTCTATGCACGACATGAATTCTCCCCTTATATTTCTTTGCGAGCGTCTCTGCTACACTTCCGGTTCCGTCGGGCGAATTGTCATCGACTACCACTACACCAATATCACGCATCGCCATTATTCTTTTAACTAGCTTTGGCAGATTGTTACTTTCGTTGAACGTCGGTATCATGACAAGTGTTTTTGGGATCATGGGAACACCGAGGTTTGCATGCATATTTTTAACCTGGTTTTTGAAATAGTAAAGATAAAACCTTTTATAGGATGTTTATTATATGCAATTACGCACCAGTGCCAGGAAGCTTTCGCCGCTTGTTATTATACTTGTTATCGCCATTATCTTCAGATTACCGGATATAGGCAATACTTTTACCGGTGATGAAATAGATATCGTCGGGCCCGCCAGGCATTTCCTGATCGACGGGGATTTCAGGCAGTACAACACATGCGACGGCACGCCATATTATAATTTTTCACACCCCCCATTAAGACAATTTCTT